>DAHUXY010000248.1 GCA_027315505.1 Vulcanimicrobiota bacterium
GTGCGGACGACCCAGGCCACGAACGGCACCAAGGCAAGTGCCGCGTACGCTCCGGTCATTTCCTCGATGAAGCGCTGGGGAGCGGTGCCGCGGACCCCATCGGCGAGATCGTTGAGGTAATGGTAGCTAAAGAAGAGCAACCCGATCGCGGTGAAGAGCGCGAAGAGCCCGTATATTCGTAGGTTCCTCATAGCACCGTCATAACGAAGCGGCGCACGTCTTGTCAATCGCTCTGGGACGAGCGGGACGCATTACGCAATCGGCCAGATCAGAAAGACCACGCCGACGATCGCGATGAACGCACCGCTGAGGACCTCGCCGTATTTCTCAAGCGGGCCGAACGAGACGCGCTCTAGGGCGGCATGGGAGTAGACGCAGAGAACCACGTACGTCGCGATCGTGCTCGCGGCGAACAACACCGACATCAGCGCGATCAGTCCAAACCCGAATTTGGAAGCGGCAAAGAACGCCGGAATGCCTTCGATCATCGGCGAGGAGCCCAGGATGAGCAGGAGCGCCATGCGGGCGTTCGGCTTAGCAAGGCGCACGGCGCCGCTGGTGATGTCGTCGAGGAAACCGTCCTCGCGGGTTTCCCGCCATGACGAAATCGCGATCCATCCGCCGAATCCGATGAGCGCGAGGCTCGACGCGATCGAGACGTCGCGGCCGAAACGCTCGGCAAAGGCGACGCCGGCGAGCCAGACGATGATGCCGATCGCCAGGGTCGAGACGGTATGTCCGAAGCCTGCGATGAAGGCCGCGCGCGCCGTTTGGACGCGCGTCCAGCCGGATTGCCGTGCCAGGAGCGCGATCGGGGCCCAGTGGTCCGGTACGAGCGTATGCAGAATACCGACGGCCACGACGGCCAGGACCAGGAGCGCGGCTTGTTGGGTCATCGTCCCGAGATACGAGAAGGGGTGCGCCCGTTCATGCGGCCGCACCCCTTTTCACGCTTGGCTACGTGGGATCGAATGCTCCGGTGACGATCATCTGCTCGGAGAGATCGCGCGCTTTGCGATATCGCGCTTTCGTCGCCTCCCCGGTGCCGGCCGGTAACTCCGCGACGATGCGCGCCAGCTCTTCGTCGAACAGACCCGCTAAGGACGGCGGCGTATACGCGCCCGGGAAGCGCATGCGTTGCGCGATCATCAGGCGATAGATGCGATCCGTCGCGAGATCTTCCATGTAGCCGTCAAGCAGGCTGGCGCCACGGCCTTCGAGCACGCCGTTGCGGTAGCGAATGACGGTCCGCACGGCGGCGCGGGTGCCCTCGAGCGTCGTCGAACCGACGCCTTCGGGCGACGGCCGCAAGTCGGGGTGCGGATCGTCGAGATGCGGGCGGCGATCCAATTGATTGGGGGCGGGAAATTGCGCGACGGCGATCGCGTTTTGGTCCGGATGGCCGGTCCACGCACCGTCCATGAAGCACGACGCTTCGTTCTTTTTATCGCGTTCGAGCACGGCGAGCGCTCGAGCGTTGAGTTCGGGGTCTTCGCGGCTGGGGTACAGCGCGGTCATGCCGCCGATCGCGAGCGCCCCGTGCTTGTGGGTGGTATCCGGGAGCAACGTCCGCACGTTTTGGAAGAACGGAACATCGAGCGGAATCGTGTTGCGATCCGGCAACAGCCACCGCGGATCGTTCAGATTGAAGTGAATCAAGCTGGCCATGTAATCCCACCGGCCCAAGTTTAACCCCAGGATATACTCGCGCAGGTTAAAGAGAAACTCTTCCATGGCGTAGGCCATCGGATGGGACTCCACCAGCGCCATCGCGCGAATCGATCCGGGCTTCCACCCCTTTGCCGCGATCAACGCGCCGAAGAGATCGCGCCACCAGAACGCTTCGTCGGCCGCTTCCGATTTTGGAATGTAGATGCAGAGCGGATGACGCAGACGCTCGAAATCAAGATTGTAGACCAGGAGCGCGACGTCGAAGAGCGACGCGCTCGTCAGGGCGTCTTCGAAGACGCCCCCTTGCGAGATGTGCAGGCCGCGGACGCGGTTCCAAACGACCGTCGCGCTCGGTGCGATGCCGACGATGCCGCCGCGCTTACGATCTTCGTAGGTGAGTTCGCCGTAGAGCGCGCGCACGATATTGGCGTGCCCGAGCATGAGGTGGTCCCAGGTGTTGGCCATGGAATCTTCGAGATCGAGCATCACGCCGGGCGCGCCGGAATTGATCATCTTGACGACGAGTTCCGCATCGTCGGCGGGCCCCGTCATTTGATTGCGTTGATCGCGGCACCACTCGGGGAGCTCGATCTGCCACGCCGTCGTCGTGGCCTCGGAGGGTGCGGCGTACGTCGGCAACTCGCCCGCGTGCGCGCGTGCGAGCCGGGTGGCTCGCGCGCGCGCTAAGCGTTGCTGTTCGGGCGTAAAACGCTCGTGCAGCGGCCGGTAGAACTCTGCGAACCCGGCTGGCAGGTCGCGATCGATTGCAAAGCCGGCTGGTGCGAAGTTCATGCGTGGGCGTGCTCGCGCCGGCCGTTTTCGTAGAATTGCTCGGTTTCGGTCGAGCCTTTGAGTGCCGTGGTGGACGAGAGGCCCTCGCTCACAACTTGCGCGACCTCGTCGAAATACCCCGTGCCGACTTCGCGTTGGTGACGCGTTGCGGTATAACCGAACTCTTCGCTACGGAATTCCGACTGCTGGAATTCGGCGTACGCCGACATGCCCCGAGCGTTGAAATCGCGCGCCAGTTCGAAGAAGCTGTAATTGAGCGCGTGGAAGCCCGCCAGCGTGATGAATTGGAACTTGTATCCCATCGCGTTCAGGTCTTCGCGGAAGGTCGCGATCGCGCTCTCGTCCAGTTTTTTCTTCCAGTTGAACGAGGGCGAGCAGTTGTAGGCGAGCAGCTTGCCGGGGAACTTCGCGTGGATGGCTTGCGCGAACGCGCGCGCTTCCTCGATATTGGGCTCCGAGGTTTCCATCCAGAGCAGATCGCAGAAGGGCGCGTAGGCCAAACCGCGCGCGATGCACGCGTCGATGCCTTGCTTGGTGACGAAGAAGCCCTCGGCGGTACGGTCGCCGGTAATGAAGGCGCGATCGACCGGGTCGATATCGCTGGTGATCAGCGTCGCGGCTCCCGCGTCGGTGCGCGCGATGATGATGGTCGGCACGTTCAACACGTCGGCCGCTAGCCGGGCCGCGACGAGATGGCGAACCGCCTGTTGCGTCGGGATCAGCACCTTGCCCCCCAAGTGTCCACACTTCTTCTCGGAACTCAACTGGTCTTCGAGGTGGACGCCGGCGGCCCCGGCTTCGATGAGGGCTTTGATCAGTTCGAACACGTTGAGCGCGCCGCCGAATCCGGCTTCGGCATCGGCGACGATCGGGAGGTAGTGCTCTTCTCCGCCGTGCCCTTCGACCGTCTCGATTTGATCGTAGCGCTGGAGGGCGCTGTTGATGCGCTTGACCAGCGTCGGGACGCTGTTGACCGGGTACAGGCTCTGGTCCGGGTAGACGTTGCCCGAGACGTTGGCATCGGCGGCAACTTGCCAGCCGCTGCAGTAGATCGCTTTGAGGCCGGCCTTGGCGGCCTGGACCGCCTGGCCACCGGTCATGGTGCCCAGGGCCGCGGTGGCGGAGGATTCGTGCAACAGGCTCCAGAGCCGGTCGGCACCAAGCCGCGCCAGGGTCTGCTCGACGACGACGCTCCCCTGAAGGCGAATGACTTCTTCGGCGCTGTAACGGCGCTCGACGCCGCTCCAGCGGGTATCGGTTGCCCAGGCGGCTTTGAGCGATGCGGCGCGGTTCTCTACGGTGCTCACGGACGACTCCTCTCGATCGACAATTAAAATGGATGGTGGCGGACTGCGGAATGGACCGGCCCATTGGACCGTAACCATCGCATCTTTGGATGGTTCATTCACTTATACGAAAGGCCGTTCATCTTGTCAACATTCCCATTGATAAAAATACAAAACAAAACGCGCTCGCGAGAGCGCGTTTTTACGGATGTGGGAGCGGCCGCGGGGCTAGCGGTGGAGCAGAACCGCGAGGATCGTCGTCACCCACGACGTGACGATCAAACCGATGACCCACATGAACTGCTGCTCGACATGCCCGAAGCGTGCGTCGACCTGGGCGAATCGCGCATCGATCTGGCCAAATCGCGCATCGATTTTTTGATCGAACGCGTCAAGACGCCGATCGATCCCGTTGAGGCGCCGGTCGATCCCGTTGAGGCGATCTGCCACCTGGTGATAGGATCCCTCGAGCTGGGCCATCCGAATGTCCATCGGCTGCGAACTCATCATGCCCATCCTATCACGCGTTCCGAGCGTTACTGCAAGGTGGGTAGCGGGAGTGAGGGACGCGTGGTGAGATCCGGACGCACTTCGACCGCGGTTTCGAGCGAACGCTCCATCAAGCGCAACGCGAAGTCCATCTGCGGGTCTTTGCCGTCGCGATAATCGTGCGGGGCGATATCGAAGTCGTAGTCGGGATCGGTGCCTTAGTATTCGACTTTCCAACCAACGTCGGTAAACCAGAACGAATACTCGGGTTGCGTGGTGAGCGAACCGTCGACGAGATGATGGTACGGATTGATGCCGATGACCCCGCCCCAGGTGCGTTTTCCGACCAGCGGACCGAGTTTGTAGAGCTTAAAGCAGTGGCTGAAAATATCGCCGTCGGAGCCCGCAAATTGATTGGTGATCGCCACCATCGGGCCGCTGACCGACTCCGGCGGATACGGCACGGCCGCGCCGTAGCGAGGGACGTCGTAGCCGACGCGTTTGCGCGCGAGCTTCTCGAGAAGCAGCGGCGAAACGTGGCCGCCGCGGTTGTAGCGCACGTCGACGATCAGTCCGCTGCGGTCGAATTCGCTTAAATACCCGCGATGGAATTCGGAGAATCCCCACGGCCCCATATCCGGAATGTGGATGTAGCCGACACGGCCGCCGGTGCGTTCGTGGACGTACGCGCGGCGCGCCTCCACCCAGGCCCGGTAACGCAGGCTCGATTCGCTCTTCAAGGCTTTGACGAGCAGCGTACGCTCTTCGTCCTTTCGGGTCTTCATGGTAAGCGCGACGTCTTTGCCCGCCGCGTTCACCAAAAGGCGATCGGGCGAGAGCGCCGCGCTGGCCCGTTTGCCGTTGACGCCGACGATGAGGTCGCCTTCGTGAATGTCCAAGCCGGGTTCGGCGAGCGGTGAATCGCTCTCGCGCGTCCACGAATCGCCGCGATAGATGCGCTCGATGCGATAGCCGTTGCGCTCGCCGTCCCACACGATATCCGCGCCGAGGAAACCGCGTTGATACTGCGGCGGAATGCGGTGATCGCCGCCGTATTCGTAGGCGTGCGACGTGCCGAGTTCGCCCTGCATCTCCCAGATTAAATCCGAGAGTTCGGTGCGCGTGCGCACGCGTTTGAGGACGCTGCTATAGCGGTCGAAGACGCGGTCCCAATCGATGTCGCTCATATCCTCGACCCAGAACTGTTCGGTCTGCAGACGCCACGCTTCGCGGTACATCTGCGCCCACTCGTCGCGCGGGACGATCTCGACGCTCGCCCGGTCCAGATCGATCCAGCCGCTCTTGCGTCCGGCCTCCGGCAGCGGCTTTTCGGCCTCGTCCTCGGGGAGATCGCTCGCGGCGTCGATGACGCGCAGGCGATCGTTCGAACGATAGACGAGCGTGTGGCCGTCGGCGCCCATGCGAATTTCGTTCACGTCGTGGGCGACGACGGCGCTGCGTTGTTGCTCGAAATCGTAGGCGATCAATACGCCCATCGTGTGATCGTCGTCGTCGTCGCGCCCGGCCGGTTTGATGCCGTGTACCGGCATCCGCGTGAAGAGCACCCGTCCTTTGGCCGCGACGATCTGGTCGTACTCGCCCTCTTCGATCGGGAACGAGAGAATGCGCCCGGTAATGCCTTCGAAATCGATGTCGATATCGGGCAGCTTACCGGCTTTCTTATCGCCTTCGTCCTGCCCGTCGTGGTCGTGCTCGTGCTCGCGATGGATCGGCCGGGGCTGCGTGACGAACGGCGAAGGCACGTCGTTGCGAAGCGTGACGAGGAACGGCCGCTGCGCCTGGGGGAAGCTCAGATCGAATTGCAGCGCGTCGTAGACCGGATTGAAATCGCGGGTTGAGATGAAATAGAGATATTTGCCCTCCGGGTCCCACGCGGGCGAATGATCGACCCGCAAGGGCGAAGTCATGTCGTGGATTTTTCCGGATTTTACCTTTGCAACGCGCACGATCGACGTGCCTTGCGCGGGCCACCACACGTATGCCACGTAGCGCCCGTCCGGAGAAAACGCGATGTCGGTGATGCGATTCGCCGGGCTCGTATCCAGCTTGCGGATGCTCCCGTCGCCCACGTCGAGGACGCACAATTCGTGGCGATGATTGGCGAACGCGATGGTGTCGTTCTTCGGCGAGCATACCAATTCGGTGACGCGGCCGATATCGCCGTCGGTTACGGTGCGCGCTTCATCGGCGTCCTCGGCGCGCTGGACGGCGATCTGCTCGTAGCCGTTGCGATCGGTGACGCACGCAAAGCGTTTGCCGTCGTACAACCATTGCGCCAGGCGCGTACGGATGCGGCTGGAAGAACCGTGATGGATAGCGGCGCCTTCGAAGAGCGGCATGCTGAACGCTTGGCCGCGCGAAATGAAGCACAGGCGCGTTCCGTCGGGATTCGGCGAAAAATCTTCGAGCGATTCGGACGCGCCCTCGAAACGGCGCACGGTCTGCGGTGCGGCCGAGGGTGTCTCGATCGAAATCTCCGTCGTCGTGTCGCTCGCGGTATCGTAAAGCGCGATGGCTCCGCCGGCGGTATAGACGATGCGCGTGCCGTCGGTCGAGGGGAAGCGGGCGTAATACTCCGCTTCGTGCGTGTGACGCGTAACGTCCGAGCCGTCGGCGGAAGACGAGTAGATATTGGCGATGCCGTCGTGGTCCGCCAGGAAGAAGACCCGCTCGCCCAGCCACATCGGCCAGGTCGGGTTTCCATCCGGCAAGCGCAGGCGCTCGAACTCGCCGGTCGCCCGGGCGTCGATCCAAATCTCGCCCGCGGTCCCGCCGCGGTAGCGCTTCCAGCGGGCCGGGTCGTTGGCGTTGCGCCCCAACGCCATCCCGCCGTTCCGGCCGAACGAGAACGAGCGCGCGTGCCCGACGTGCAGTTCTCGCGGCGCTCCGCCATCGCGGGCGACGGCAAACGGACGCGTTTCGCCTTCGTACCAGGCGGTGGGGTTAGCGACGAAATAGATATCGCTGCCGTCGGCGCTCCAGCCGACCACCGACGCAACGGTCGATCCCAAGAACGTGCGCCGCTCGGGTTGGCCGCCGCCCGCGGGCATCACGTAGACTTCGGGGTTCCCCTCGTCGTTCGAAACGAACGCTATGCTTTGGCCGTCCGGTGAGAGACGGGGCATCGAACAGGCTCCGAAGCTGACGGTCAGCCGGGTCGCGACGCCGCCCTGAACCGGAACGCTCCAAAGGTCGTCCTCGCAAACAAAAACTAGACGTTCGCCGGCGATCGTCGGATATCGATAGTAACCCTGATTCATAGATAGGATGGAGGTTGGCGACCGGCGCGCGTCCCCCCGCCGCCTTGCGGGCGCAAATACTTTGTGCTACAAAGTAAGCAAATGTTGCAGGCGCCGATTCCGCTGGAAAGCCCTCGCCATGTCGCCCTGATCATGGACGGCAACCGCCGCTGGGCCCGCACCCACCGCCTACCGGTGGTGGAGGGCTACCGGCGCGGGGTAACGGCGTTGCGGGCGGCGGTCCGCGGAGCGCTCGCTACCGGCGTCGGGCGTATCACGGTGTATGGATTTTCCACCGAAAATTGGCGCCGCTCCTCGCACGAAGTGGACCTGATCATGTCGCTCTGCGCCGCTTGTGCCCGGAGTGAGAAGCCGGGCCTTGCGAAGCAGGGCGTCCGCGTCGAAGTGATCGGCGATTTGGATGCTTTCGCGTTTCCGGCGCGCGCGGCCGTGCGCGATCTCGTTCGCGCGACCGAACATAACTCGCGCCTCACCCTCACCCTGGCGCTCAATTACAGCGGCCGCGCGGAGATCGTCCGCGCGGTGCGGGCGATCGCGCGTAACGTCGCGGCCGGGACGCTCGCTCCGGACGATATCGACGAGCAACTCCTGAGCGCGCACATGTACGCGCCCCACGCGCCCGATCCGGATCTGCTGATTCGCACCGGCGGCGATTTTCGCGTCTCGAATTTTCTGCTCTATCAACTCGCGTATACCGAACTGCTCACGCTTCCGCTAATGTGGCCGGATTTTACCGAAGAGCATTTCGCCGAAGCGATTGCCGAATTTACGCAGCGCCAGCGGCGTTTCGGCGGGTAGTTACTCCACTTCGCCGGGGCGCATCCGTCCCGCATAGAGCAAGCGCCCTAAGGTGGCCATCAGTTCGGCGGCGTTCTCGATCTGCGTGATCTCGGGAACGAGCGCGGGCGTTTGGCTCGGCACCTCGAACGGCACGATCGTACGGCCGCGCACGAATTGCGTGGACGCAAACCCGGCAAGCGAACGAAAGAGCAATTCGGCATAGAGGGCGTTGCCCCAACCGAACTCTGCGCGCGTATATCGCCAGTACCCGCCGGGATAGAAGCTCTCGTGAATGAGCCCGTTCTCCGAATCCGTCTCCGCGAGCGTCGTGATGCTTTCGGCGACTTCTTGCGACGACGTCGCGGTGAGGGCGCGCCCGATAATCCCCAGCGGCCAGATGTACCCGTAAGGCGTGTGCGGACTACCCAGCCCTTCGCCGTATTTGCCGGTGAAAAACCACGGATTATCCAGGCTCAACGCGAACGCGCGCGTCGCGAGATACGTCGGATCGTAAGCGGAGCACCAGCCGATTGCCGGAAGCGTGGTCAAGTTCGGCATATTGGCGTCGTCCATCAGGTTGAAGCGCCCCTCGCCGTCGGTTTCGTAGGCGTACATCCAGTCGTTGCGTTGCGGATCGTACACCAAGCCGTAGCGGAGAATCCCCACCTGCACGCGCGCGGCGAGGGCATCGGCTTGGCGCGCGATCCGGCGATCCGCGTACCCTTCGGTCGCGAGCTGCGCGATCACGCGCAAAACGACGACCGCGAAGGCGTTCTGCGGGATGTTGAAACGGTACTCAACCGGGTCGTCGGACGGCCGGAACGCGCCCCAAATCAAACCGGTAGCGCCGGCGTAGCGCTCGTGCGTCGGCACGGAACGAGGCCATCGATAACGATTGCAGGCGCGATGGTGCTCCTCGCAAGCGTAGGTAGAAACGACGCGTTCGAGCGCGAGATGCAGGACCGGCGTGAACATCGACCGGTCGGCGGTACGCTGCCAGTAGATCAGCGCGAGCAGCATCGGCCACCCCGGTGAATCGACTTCCCATTTGCGCTCCCAGATCCCGTAGCGCGCGGTAAAGGCGTTTGCGTAGACGTCTTTGTCGATGTTTCGCGCATCGCGCTCGATCACGCCGGCGATGCGTCTGCGCAGGATCGGATACGCCGCGAGAAACCGGACGTACGGCAGCGCTTGCTCCGCCGAATCGCGCAGCCACATCGCCGGGATATCGCCGGTCTGGACGTAGGTCGTTCTATCGTCCTGCGGATAGAAGTCGGCGAACAGCGTGTGAAAGAGCGA
>DAHUXY010000253.1 GCA_027315505.1 Vulcanimicrobiota bacterium
CTCGTGTGCGCGTGTATGCGCTGCAATAACCGCAAAAACAATCGCACGCCGGATGAAGCGAACATGGCGCTGCGCCGCAAGCCTCGCCAACCAAAATACATCCCGTGGATTCAGATCAAGCGCAACACGCTGCCCGACGAATGGGGCAAGTTCCTATTCCTCTACAACGTGTCGATTGAGGAACGCGTCGAGGCCTGATTCCGGGTTTGGCTCGTAGCGCGAGAGCTCACCTCGTTTGGGGAACCGTTCGTCGGCGCGCATCCTGCGCGCTTCCTACTCCTGCGTTTTTGTGCAACGGCCAAAGGAAGTCGACATCCATGTCGATTGCACAAAAATCACAGGTTCCCCAAACGAGGTGAGCTCTCGCGCTACGAGCCAAGCGCGTTCCTACGCCTCGGCGAGCGGTAAGGGAAGCGTGCCGCAAAAGGCGCGTTGCCACGCTTCGGCGATGCGTCCGGGATCGGGCGCGTCAATCACGGACGCAACGCATCCGTCCGGGCGCACGATCAATGCGGCCGCGCGTTTGAGATGCCATCGTTTTGGCGGGACGAGAACGCCGATCGATCGGAATCCGTTGAGCCGGATATCGCCGGCGGCGATCAGGACGGCTTCGCCGTTGCGCGCGCGATTGAGCCGCTTGCCGTCGGAAAGCACGAGATCGTCGATGCGTCTGCCGGCAAGCGGATGGCGCGTATCGATGATCGGAGATTTGACGTAACGCCCGGAGAGCATTCCGATACCGCGACAGATCTTGCGCTGCATGCCTCGGCCGCGGAGCGCTCGCGAAAAGCAACGAATGCCGAATTGTTTGATCGACGGCGGAAGGCCGATGCCCAGGCGCGTGAGACGATCGGTAAAACGCTCGACGGTATCGGTGACCATCTCGCGTCGCTCGAGATCGTAGCTGTTGAAGAGCGCGGCGCCGTCTCCGATATCGTTGAAGATCGCCGCAAGTTTCCAGGCCAGATTTGCGGCGTCGTGCAAGCCGGCGTTCATCCCCTGTGCGCCGGCCGGACTGTTGAGGTGCGCGGCATCGCCGGCCAAGGCGATGCGACCGGCCGTGAAGCGTTGAGCGTGACGGCGATGGATGTTAAAGAGGCTGCTCCATGAGGTGCGCGCTTGCACGCCCTTACCGAACAAACGCTCCAGGCGCGCGGCGTGCGCCTGCGGCGAGAGCGCGACCTCTTCGGTAACGCCGGGCGGTATCGAGGCGATCGTGCGCCATTCGTTTGGAGCGAACCGTATCGCAAAGGCCAAACCGGGGCTATCGACGTCAACGCGCGCGAGGTCGCAATCGTCAAAGGTGCGATCGATGACGTCGTCGCTGAGCACGACGCGCGAGCGGTAGGTCGTCCCCTCCAGCGAGAGGCCCAGCGCGTGGCGCGAGACGCCGTGCGCGCCGTCGCAGCCGGCGGCGTAGGCTCCGCGCAGCGTTATCGGGCCGGCCGGCCCCGTTGCGGTGACCGTTACGCAGCGCTCGTCCTGGGCGAGCGTCGCGACTTCGACCCCGCGACGAACGTCGCAGTATGCGCTGGCGGCGGCGAGTTCTTCCAAGACGCGCTCGGTGACGTATTGAGGAATGATCAGCGCGCCGGGATCGTCGAAGACGTCGTCGATATTGCGAAAATCCAGATCGACGATCGGCGCGTTCGAACCCGCATCGCAGGCCCGAAAATCGCGTACGAACATGCCGGCGGCGCGGACCGCGTCGTAGGCCAGCCAATCGCGCAGTAGCTCCTGGGTTCGCGGCCAAATGACCATTGCGCGGGATTCGCCGATTTCGCCGGTGCGGCGCTCGAGCAGAATCGAGCGAACGCGATAGCGGGCAAGGCCCAGCGCGAGGCCCAGCCCGACCGGGCCTCCTCCGACGATGATAACGGGTGCGTCCAAACGAAATTCGTCGTCCATCATGCTTTCGGTCGATTCTCACCTCTGGCTTCCGTTCACTCAGATGCAGTCCTTCGATGCCGGGCGCAGGACGTTCGTTCGCGGCGCCGGGACCACGCTCACGGATGCGCGCGGGCATCGCGTGTTCGATGCGACCAGCTCGATTTGGACGATCGTGCACGGGCACGCGCACCCGCGCATCGTTGAAGCGATCTCGCGCCAAGCGGCGGAACTCGACCACGCGACCACGTTGGGAGCGACGAATCCGGCGGCGGAAGCGCTGGCGGACCGGCTGTGCGGCATCAGCGGTATGGATTACGCGTTCTTCGGCGGCGACGGCGCGAGCGCGATCGAAGCGGCCTTGAAGATGTCGCTGCAATATTGGCAGAACGTCGGGCAGCCTCAACGCAAACGATTCGTCCGCTTGACGGACGCCTATCATGGCGATACCACCGGGGCGATGAGCCTGTCGGATATTCCGGTCTTCAAGCAGCGCTTTGCGGACGTGCTGTTTGAATCCGTGCCGTACGATCGCTTTCGCGAGAGGCTCGGCGATGACGTTGCGGGCATCGTCGTCGAACCGCTGGTGCAAGCTGCGGCCGGCATGAGGTTGGTGCCGCTCGAGGTGTATGCCGGTCTTCGCGAACGGGACGCGCTCTTGATCGTCGACGAAATCGCCACCGGGTTCGGGCGAACCGGCACGATGTTCGCCTATCAGCAGCTCGGGCTCGAACCCGATCTGCTCTGCGTGGGCAAAGGTTTGAGCGGCGGCGTGCTCGCGCTCTCGGCGACGCTGGCGCGCCGCCCGGTCTACGAGGCGTTCCTCGGCGAGCCGGGCGAGAGTCTGCACTTTTTTCACGGGCACTCGTTTGCCGGAAATCCGATCGCATGCGCCGCGGGGTCGGCCTCACTCGATTGTTTCGAGGAAGAGCGCACGCTGGATCGCGTGGCGGGCCTCGCGCGGCACACGGCGATCGGGCTGGAACGTTTTCGCTCGCACCCGCTGGTACGCGAGGTTCGGGCGGCGGGGCTGATGATCGGCATCGAGTTGCGCTCCGAGGCTATCCCGGCGCGCGGTTTCGCCAGCGCGGCGTGGCGCGTCGCGGAAGGCCTGTACGAGAGCGGGCACTTTACGCGCCCGATCGGGGATGTCGTGCAATTGGTCCCGCCCCTTAGCTCGCGGCCGGACGAGATCGACGCGTTCTTCGAGGCGCTGACGCGCGAACTCGAGCGTTGCGCGTGACGTACCTCCGTCGAATAGAGACGCTGCTCGCGCAAGTGCGTTCGCAGGGCAGGTATCGCACGTTGGAGGCCTACCAGGTTGGCGATGCGATCGATTTCTCGTCCAACGATTACCTGGACCTCTCGACCGATCCGCAGGTGGTGCAAGCCTTCCGGCGCGCGTCGCGCGTGGGGTCGGGAGGCGCGCGCCTGCTCGGTGGCAGACATCGCGAACACTCGCTCCTGGAAGAAGAGTTGGCGCTGTGGCTCGGCCGGGAGCGCGCGTTGCTCTTTTCTTCGGGCTATCATGCGGCAATGGGCGTCATCCCGGTGCTGGCTGCAAGCGTCGATCGCATATACTCCGATCGCCTCAATCACGCTTCGTTGATCGACGCGATGCGGCTCGCGCACGCGCCGCGCGAAATCTATCCGCACGCGCAACCGCCCTCGCGCGAGCGACGCGGCGCGAACGCGCTGCTCGTGACCGAATCGATCTTCAGCATGGACGGCGACGCGGTGGATCTCGCCGCGATGCTTGGGGACCTCGGCGACGGGGACGTCCTGTTGGTGGACGAGGCGCACGCGCTGGGCGTGGTGGGACCGGCAGGGGCCGGGCTTGCGCGTGGGCTGGACGACCCCCGGGTCGTCGTCATGGGGACCCTCTCGAAGTCGCTGGGAGCGATGGGCGGCTTTGTGGCCGGCCCGGCAGCGCTCGTGGAGCTGCTGGTCAATTCGGCGCGGCCGTTTATCTTCGATACCGCTCTGCCCCCGTCGATTGCGCTGGCGGCGCGCGTCGCGCTCGCGCTCGCGCAGCGCGACGAAAGCCGGCGCGAGCGCTTGCACGCTGCCGCCGCGCAATTTCGCAGCGGACTGCGAGCGATGGGGCTGCCTACGATCGCATCGCCTTCACCCATCGTTCCCGTGGTGTTGGGCAGCCCGGAGACAGCTCTGCGCGTTAGCGCGGGGCTGCTCGCCAAACGCATCTACGCGCCGGCGATTCGGCCGCCGACCGTGCCGCAGGGCGGTTCGCGCTTGCGGTTTTCGTTACGGTCCGGCCACACCTCCGAGCACATCGATCTCGCGCTACGGGAGCTCCAACGATGCATCGCTACCTTGTGACCGGAACCGATACCGATGTCGGGAAGACCCGCGTCACCGCCGCTCTGGCGCTCGCGCTGCGCGATGCGTCCGCGACCAAGCCGCCGACCATCGTCAAACTCGTGCAGACCGGGCTTGCTCCCGGAGTTCCCGGCGACGCCGCGCGCGCCGGCAAACTCTCAGGCGCGCGCTATCTCGAATTCGCGCGCTACACGAAAGCTGCGGATCCGTTCTCCGCGGCCCTCGCGCAAGGGGCTCCCGAAGTCCATGCGCGGGAACTCGCCGATGCGCTCGCGTCGATCGAGTCTCCGCTCGTGGCCGAAGGTGCGGGCGGGATCATGGTGCCGCTCAACGCCCGCGAGCACTTCGGGCACGTCGCCGTCCTGGCCAAGCTGTCGGCGGTCATCGTGGTCGGTCTGCGCTTGGGCTGCATCAACCATGCGCTGCTGACGCTGATGCTCTGCCGGCAACTCGGGATCCCGGTTGCGGGAGCGATTTTGGTGGACCGGTTCGCACCCTCCCCGCCCGACTACCGCGAGGACGTATTGCGCACGTTGCAGGGAAAGCTCGATATTTTTGGCATTCTGCCGTTTGCGACCGACGAAGCGGCCTCCGTGCGTGCCGCTTCCAAGCTCTTTTCGTCCCTACTGTAGCGAGGTTCATGACGACGGTGTCTCATCCTACGATCGAGCGCGCGCGCGAGCGCGTCTTGGAACGCGGCCTTCCCGCGGATCGCGTTTTGCTGGAAGAGCTGAGCCGGCTTCCGGACGGTGCGGTGCCCGATTTGCTCGCGCTGGCCGATGCCGTACGCGAGCGTTTCTGCGGCAACGCGATCGCCGTGGAAGTCCTCTACAATGCCAAAAAAGGCGGCTGCTCGGAAGACTGCAACTTCTGTTCGCAGAGCGCGCGTTTTGCGACCGACGTGGAGGCGGAGCCCGTCTCGAGCGTCGAGGGGTTCTTGCTGGCCGCGCGAGAAGCGCACGCGCGCGGCGCGAGCGAGTTCTGCGTGGTGGTCGCGGTGCGCGGGCCGTCGACGAAGCTGCTCGAGCGGGTGTGCGAAGCGGTGCGCACTATTAAAGCCGAGTTGCCGTTGACGGTGGCCGTCTCGCTCGGAATCTTGCGCGAGGATCAGATTCTGGCGTTGCTGGAGGCCGGGGTCGATAAGGTCAACCATAATTTAGAGACCTCGCGCCGCTACTTTCCATCGGTCTGTACCACGCACTCGTACGACGAGCGCTGGGCGACGCTGGCATTGGTGAAGAAGCACGGGCTGGACGTCTGCTGCGGCGGCATCATCGGCATGGGCGAGGAGATCGAGGACCGCATCGATTTCCTAACGTCCCTCCAACTGCTCGACCCCGAAGAGGTTCCGATCAATTTCCTCAACCCTCGGCCCGGAACGCCCTTCGGCGATCGCTCGCTGCTGGAACCGATCGAGGCGCTGCGGTTCGTGGCCATGGCCCGCCTAGCGCTGCCCAGAGCCCTGGTGCGCTTTGCCGGGGGCCGGGAAGTGACGCTGCAAGGGCTCCAGGATTTAGGGATGCGCAGCGGCGCCAGCGGAATCGTCCTAGGAAACTACTTGACGACGAGCGGTCGCGGGGATAATGATGACTTCGCAATGCTCGATCGCCTCGGATTTGAAGTCCTCGCTTGACGCACCGTCGCCTCATGCCCTCGATTCGTCGAGCGGCCTTCATCGTCGCCCACCATTCGGCCACCGCTAAGGAACGCTCGCGGCGCTAGCTCGGGCGCCCGCGCGCCCACTTTCCGCTTCGCGTCTGCTGGGAGCCTCACGGTGGATCAAACCAAAACCCCCTACTTCCAAGCCCTCCTCGAATATGTCGATTCGGGCGTATTGCCGTTCCATACCCCGGGCCACATGCAGGGCATCGGGATGGACCGGGCGTTCCGTGAATTCGTCGGCGATAATATCTGCGCCATCGATCTCACGCCGATGCCCGGTATCGACGACCTCCTGCAGCCGATGGAATCGATCAAAGAGGCGCAGGCGTTAGCGGCCGAGGCATACGGCGCCGACAACACGTTCTTCCTCATCAACGGCTCGACCAGCGGCAATCAATGCATGATGATGACGGCCGCGAATCCCGGCGAGAAGATCGCGGTTCCCCGCAACTCGCACAAGTCGATGCTCGGCGGATTGGTCATGAGCGGCGCTCACCCGATCTACATGCAGCCGGCCGTCGATCAAGAGATGCACATGGACCACACGGTCACGCCCGAGACGGTACGCGCGACGCTCGAGGCTCATCCGGATCTGGTCGCCGTTTATATTGTGTCGCCGACGTACTACGGAGTGGCCGCCGATCTGCCCGAGATCGTTCGCATCGCGCACGAGGCGGACAAACTCGTGCTGGTCGACGAAGCGTGGGGGCCGCATTTCAAATTTCATCCGGCGCTCCCGATCTCGGCCACCGAAGCCGGTGCCGACCTCTCGATCAATTCCACCCACAAAATGCTCTCCGCGTTCTCGCAGTGTGCGATGCTGCACCAGATCGGCGATCGCGTCCGGATCGACCGCCTCAAAGCCGTGCTGAAGATGTTTCTTTCAACCTCGCCCAACTTGCCGATGGTCGCCTCGCTCGACGTCGCGCGCAAGCAGATGGCGACCGAAGGCGCCGCCCTGCTCTCGCGCACGATCGAACTCGCCACCGAGACGCGGCGAAGGCTGAACGCGATCGACGGCGTCTATTGTTTTGGCGAAGAGCTCCAAGGGCGCCCGGGCGTCTTCGATCTCGACCCGACCAAGGTCACCGTCACGGTTACGGGGCTCGGGTACACGGGGTACGAGGCCTCGGAAATTTTACGCCGCCGTTACAATATTCAAGTTGAACTCGCCGACCTGTTCAACGTCGTCGCCCTGTTCACCATTGGAACGACGCGCGACGCGGCGGAGCGTTTCGTCAGCGCCTTCGAAGAGATGGCCCGCGACGATCGCCCGCTCGATCAATACGCGCCCTCCGGGATACTCGAGCAG
>DAHUXY010000271.1 GCA_027315505.1 Vulcanimicrobiota bacterium
TTTCAGGCAGAGGGTGGTTACGCAGTCGTGCGACCCGCGTCCTGCCTGACGCCCGGCCCGTGTCTATGCGGAGGCCGGGCGCGCGATCTTCCCGAGCACCTCGGGATAGAGGGCGACCAAATCTGCAGCAGAGAGGGGACGCGCGAACAGGTACCCCTGGGCAAAACGGCAGCCGGCGTTTCGCAGCACGTCGCGCTGCCGTGTGGTTTCAACCCCTTCGGCGACGACGCGGACGTCGAACGCCTCGGCCAGCGTCATCAGCGTGCGTACGATCGGCTCGCTGGCCAGCTCCCCATCCGCGCCCGCGACGAAGCCGCGGTCGATTTTGATGGCGTCGACTTTGAATTGCTGCAAGTATCGCAGCGAGGAGTAGCCGGTACCGAAGTCGTCGATACAGATGTTGAAGCCCCGCTCGCGCACGCGCTCGAGCGTCACGTTGGCGCGCGTGCCGGTGTCCAGCACGACGCTCTCGGTAATCTCCACCATGAGATCCGCCGGTGCCAGGCCGTGGTGCTCGACGCATTGCACCAGAATGCGTTCGAAGTCGGGATCGAGCAATTCGCTGGCCGAGACGTTGACGTGCATGGTGAAGTTCATCGCGCCGTTGCGATTGCGTCGCCACGCGCCGAACTGTTCCGCGGCGGTCTGGAGAACGAAGCGTCCGATCGGGGTGGCGAGGCCGCTCTGTTCTGCCAACGGCATGAACTCCAACGGGTTTAGCACGCCTTCGACCGGGTGATCCCAGCGCAGCAACGCTTCGCAGCCGACCAGCGCCCCGTCGCTTAGCGAGACGATCGGTTGATAGATCAGGCGGAACTCGTTGCGCTCCAGCGCTAGCCGGATATCGCTCGTGAGCGCGAGCCGTTTTTGGGCGCGGTCTTGCATCTGCGAATCGAAGACGGCGTAGCGCGCTCCCCCGCCGATTTTAGCGTGTTGCATCGCGATCTCCGCGTCGCGCATGACGTCCTCCGCGCGTTCGTAACTCGCCGAGCCGATGGCGATGCCGACGCTGGCTGCAAGGTAAATGGTGCGGTTTCCGACGGCGATAGATTTTGAGATATTATTTAAAATCCGGCGCGCGACCGACTCGACGTGGAGGATGTCGCCGAGCGATCGAACCAGCACGGCGAACTCATCGCTCCCGAGCCGGGCGACGATATCGCGAGCGTCGATCGACGTACGCACGCGCTGTGCGATCTGCGAAAGCACCATGTCGCCGGTAGCGTGCCCCAGGCTCTCGTTGACGTCTTTAAAGTGTTCGAGATCGATGAACAGCACGGCGAAGAACGAATCCAAGAGGGCATTGGCTTCGTCGAAGCGATGGCGCAGGTGTTGCTCGAAGAGCGCCCGGTTCGGCAGACCGGTAAGCGGGTCATGCGTCTTGTCATGCTGCATGCGGCGCTCGCTGTGCTTGAGCGCGGTCTTGTCGCGAAACATGCACACGGCCATCACCGGCGCATCGTTGGCGGTGACGATGGAGACCGTCACGTCGGTCCAGACTTCGTCACCGACGGCGGGCCGGAGATGCTGCTCGAATTCAAACGTATCGCGACGGCCGGCCAGCAGGTCGGCGAGATCCTCTTCGTGGCCCCTGAGCGCGACGGTGATATCTCCGCCGAACATCGATTGGAAAACCTCGTTCGAGTCCACGAGCGACGCGCCGCGGTCGATAACCGCGATGCCGACGGCCGCACCCTCGAAGACGGCTCTGAACTGCGCCTCGGAGAGCCGCAGCGCGTCTTCGGCTTCGCTGCGCGCAAGCTCCGCGGTTAAACGCGCGGCCTCGCTCTGCGCTTGCCGGAGGGCCGCACGATCGCGCCGCGTCACGAACTGCGCGATCGCAAGCATCAGGCCGACCAGCGTGAAAGCGCCGAGGAGAAAGGCGAGGTACCAGTAACGATTCCGTATCATCTCTATACGATCGCGAACCTGAAGATCGATATCCAAGGCCTGAAATGCCGAGCGCGAGATCGCTACGGCGGCCGCGGTCGATGCTTCGACGTGCGCGTCAAGCGAGCGTACGGGGATCGATGCAGCCGGCGAGAGCAGCACGTGCGTCAGGAGAAACGCGTGTAGCGCCGCCCCGCTTTTCGCGTACGCGGCCGCATCGCTCTGCAATCGGCCGTATGCCGATACCTGCGCGGGCGCGAGGAGGGAAAGCCGCGTGACGATTCTGGCGACGTGGTCGCTGCTGAGATCGGCTAAGCCTCCGATATTACTGGTGATGTTCGCGAGGAGGAGCCGCTGTTTGAGCGGCAGTTCGCCGGTGCGGCGGGCCACGTTCGCGAGCAATTGAATGCGCCGCGCCTGCTGGTACGCCAGCGGACTTTCGTTGAAGGCGATGTCGGCTAAGTTTTGCGCCGACTGGCTCGTATCGTAGGTGAGGTTCGAGGCGTCCTCCATCCCGTAGAGGACGTTCTGCAGTTGGATGGTGACCTGATGCAGCGGCTCGAGCGAGGAAATGCCCGGAGGTGCGCGGCGGGCGATCGCCCACTCCTTGCGCACCTTGCTCCAGTGGCTTCCAAGGCCCAGGACGGAGAGCCGCCCGGTGGTAATCTCGGAACCGATTCGCGCGAGTTCGCGCTCGACGCGTCCGGACGCCTCGGCGGTCGAGCGCGCCCGGCCGGCAAAGACGCGCTGGGGTTGCAGAACGATAACCTGCCGCATCGCGCCCACAATCGAGGAGCCGCCCGCTACCGCAAGTCGCTCGCGCGCGATCGTAGCCCGGTCGCTCCCGGCCTGACGATCGAGACGGGAGACCTGAAACACGACAAACGCCAGCATCATTGCCGACAAGACGGTAACGATGATGCCGAGCGAATCGCGCCAGATGGGGTGAGAGGTCGGCTCGCGCTTCATCCGAACGCGCTCTTCTCGCTAGCACCGGGCTGTCCCCGTAGAAAAAGGCACGAGCCCGGCGCATGCACCGGGCTCGTGTACGTGGGGTGACTGACCGGTCTCGAACCGGCGACCTCCTGAGTCACAGTCAGGCGCTCTAACCAACTGAGCTACAATCACCATTGCGTCTTGGCGGACGAGGGATACGTTTTGCGATCCGCGGGGCCGAGAATTCGCGCCCGGAGGGACTTGAACCCCCATCTTCGAGTTTAGAAGACTCGTGCCTTATCCGGTTAGACCACGGGCGCTCGAAGTGACGTTTCGGCACCTTGCCTAGGATACCACGGCACCGCAAGTGAGATCTCGGGACGACAGGATTTGAACCTGCGACTTCTGCGTCCCAAACGCAGCGCTCTACCAAACTGAGCTACGTCCCGACATTCGATGGCGTCTTGCGGACCTCCCAGCATTGTGTCCGGTTCGGGTTCTTCCTTCAAAAGACGAGCGGATGGTAACCGACATAACGCGAGAGGTCCATGCTTTCCTTGCGGGCTGCAACGTACCGGGCGGTATCGATGCGCAGCCCGGCGGCGAGGGCCGCGTTGAGAATTCGCAGGTTACTTCCGGGAACGCCTGCGGTGCACCACGATGCGCCATATGTCGAAGCGAGGGTCATCAGCGCGAAGGCGAACACCGCCGTAGCGTAGGCGCCGGAACTCACGGCGAGCGGCCCGACCCGGCCGTCCGGCCAAACGTACGCATAGCCCACGCATTCGTCGTCGAGCAAGAGCGCGGGCCCGGTTGCGAGGGACGCGAAGAGTTCGTGATCGTCCGGCCGTTCGCACCCGCGCGTTTCGCGATCGAGCGCTCCGATCGCGTAACGATGGCGAATCGGGTCGATCGGCACCGCGCGAAAACGATATGCGCCGAACGCCAGCGCCGCAAGGGCGTCCTCGTTGGGAATTTTTCCCGCAACGCGGAGCACCGGTTCGAGCAGCGATAGCCCGTGCCGCGCAGCCAGTGCCGCGGCAGCGAAATCCGTCGGGTCCACGAGCGCGCTCGCAGCGGTGCTTTCGCCGAGCGCCGCGGCGCACAGGGCCCCTCCCATGC
>DAHUXY010000009.1 GCA_027315505.1 Vulcanimicrobiota bacterium
GTCGGCGTTTCCGTGTGCGAACGCGATGCCGACCGGCGTGCCTTCGTCGCGGCAGATCCACGCGCCGTGCACGCTGCGCGCGCCAAGGTGGCGATAGAGCCGGCGGCCGATATCGTCGGCCCAACGGCGCGCGGCGAAGTACGCGATGTCCTCTTCGGAAGCGGCTCGAACCGGGATGCTAGCGGACACGGCTCTCCAGGAGTTCGAGCAAACGATCGGCCGCCAGCCGCCGGTGACTGCAGCGATTCTTTGCTTGCTCGCTCATTTGCGCGAACGTGGTGCCGGCCGGCGGGTAGAAAAAGACCGGATCGTAGCCGAAGCCGCCGGCTCCTAACTCTTCGATGGCGATCGATCCCTCAACGACGCCTGCGGCGACCAATTCGGATCCGTCCGCCCCGACAAGCGCGACGTGCGAAACAAAGCTAGCGCCGCGTGCCGATGCGGGCTGCCCGCGAAGCTCGTCGAGGAGACGCGCACGACGCTCGGCCCACGTTGCATCTTCTCCCGCGTACCGCGCGGAGAGGACGCCCGGCCGGCCCTCGAGCGCGGTTACTTCCAGCCCGCTATCGTCCGCGAGCACCCAAGCGGCGATCCCCGCCTCGCGGAGCTGTCGTTGCAAGCCGCGTGCCTTGCGCAGGGCGTTTTCCGTATAGCTGACGTCGCCCTCGGGCACCGCGACGTAACCGGGGAACGTTGCAAGTTCGAGCCTCGAGCCGGCAAAGATCGCCTGCATCTCGTGCAGTTTTCCGCCGTTGGAGGTTGCGACGTAGGTTTTCAATCTTCTAGGCGCAGGACGGCCATGAAGGCTTCTTGCGGCAGCTCGACGCGCCCGACGCGCTTCATGCGTTCTTTGCCGACCTTTTGCTTCTCCAGCAGTTTGCGCTTACGCGAGATGTCGCCGCCGTAACATTTGGCCAGGACGTTCTTGCGAATGGCGCTCACGGTTTCGCGCGCTACGATTTTGCCGCCGATCGCGGCTTGAATCGGCACTTCGAACATCTGCCGCGGGATCAACTCTTTGAGTTTCTCGGCCA
Source organism: Vulcanimicrobiota bacterium (assembly GCA_027315505.1). GTDB lineage: Bacteria > Vulcanimicrobiota > Vulcanimicrobiia > Vulcanimicrobiales > Vulcanimicrobiaceae > DAHUXY01. Next base: position 1,035 of record DAHUXY010000009.1, read on the forward strand.
GGGCGCGACCGCGATTCGGCGCCTTTTCGCGCGCGACGATAAACGACAACGCGTCGACCCACTCCCCGTTGAGCAGAATTTCGAGTTTGACCAAGTCGCCCTCGCGATAACCGATGATTTCGTAATCCAGCGACGCGTAGCCCTTGGTGCGCGACTTGAGTTGATCGAAGAAATCCACGATGACTTCGATCAGCGGCATCTCGAACGTGAGGATCACGCGACCGTCGTGGAGATACTCCATATTCTGGAGCGTACCGCGCCGCGCGATCGTCGCATCCATAATCGTGCCCACGTAATCGGGCGGCGTAATAATGGTCGCCTTGACGAACGGCTCCTCGATGGTGTCGATCAGCGTCATCGGCGGCAATTTTGCCGGGTTGTCGATCATCTCGACTTCGCCGTCGGTCTTCGTGACGCGAAATACGACCGAAGGCGAGGTTGCGATCAGGTCGAGATTGTAATTGCGCTCCAGGCGCTCCTGGACGATTTCCATGTGGAGCAGCCCGAGGAATCCGCAGCGGAAACCAAACCCGAGCGCGACGGACGTTTCGGGTTCGTAGATCAGCGCCGCGTCATTGAGTTTGAGCTTATCCAGCGCGTCGCGCAGATCTCCGTACTCGTCGCCCTCGTTGGGGTAGAGCCCGCAGTACACCATCGGCACGGCCTTGCGATAGCCGGCTAGCGGAACGTGCGCGGGATTGTGCGCCTCGGTGAGGGTGTCGCCGACGTCGATATCCCCGAGCGACTTGACGTTTGCCATGACGTAGCCCACGCTGCCCATGCCGAGTTTCTTGACCGCCCGCATTTGCGGGGCGAAGACCCCCACCTCCGTGCACTCGTACACCCGCTCGTGGGCCATCGACATGAATTTGCTTCCGGCACGCAACTCGCCGTCGGATACGCGTACGTATGAGACGACGCCGCGGTAGGCATCGAACTGCGCGTTGAAGACGAGCGCGCGAAGATGATCGGCGTGGCCTTTCGGGGGCGGTATGCGCGCGACGATCGCTTCGAGAATCTCCTCGATGCCGATGCCGTTTTTCGCGCTTGCCAGAATGCATTCGCTGCGCTCGATGACGAGCAGTTCCTCGATTTCGTTCATCACCCGCTCGGGATCGGCCGCGGGGAGATCGATTTTATTGATGACCGGAATGATGGTGAGATCGTGTTCGACCGCCAGATGGTAATTCGCGAGCGTCTGCGCCTCGATGCCCTGCGCGGCATCGATGATGAGCAAGGCCCCTTCGCAAGCGGCCAGCGAGCGCGAAACTTCGTACGAAAAATCCACGTGTCCGGGCGTATCGATGAGGTTGAGCTCGAACGTTTGCCCGTCGCGGGCTTTGTAGCCCAGCGTTACCGGATGCATGCGAATCGTGATCCCGCGTTCGCGCTCCAAATCCATGGCGTCGAGCGCTTGGTCTTCCATATCGCGCATCTCGATGGTGCGAGTCATCTCGAGCAACCGGTCGGAGAGCGTCGTCTTGCCGTGGTCGATGTGCGCGATGATGCAGAAGTTGCGAATGTTGGACGCAACCAGCGTGCGGTGGGGATGTTCGGGTTTTACGGTCACGGCTAAAAGAGCCGGTAACAGGTATTGTAGGCGATCTGCGAGAGCGCTGGGCGAATGACGATTTGCAGCAGCACGAGCAAGACCAGAAACGCGATGTCCAGGCCGCCGATGGGCGGAATGACACGGCGGATCGGCTGCAACACCGGCTCGACCAGCATGGCGAGATACTCGGTCCATTTCCCGCGCAGGTCCGGAATCCACGAGATGACCGCATAGACGATCAGGACTCCGGTGTAGAGCAATACCAGGAAATTAGCGAGACGGTCGATTTGACAAAGCAGAGCGTTCACGAGGCGTTGGCTGTTCTACGGCAGCGAGGCTAAGACATTTGAAGGGATACCGGTCAGGAACGGCGTCGGATTGACGGCGACCCCGTCGTGCATCACCTGATAGTGGAGATGCGGCCCCGTCGAGAAGCCGGTCGAGCCGACGGCCGCGATCGTTTCGCCTTTATAGACGTGCTGGCCGGCATGGACGTCGACGCTCGAGAGATGGGCGTACCAGGTATGGTAGCCGTTGCCGTGATCGATATCGACCTTGATGCCGTATCCGCCCGCTTCCCAGCCGGCCGAAACCACGGTTCCGGCGGCGGCCGCGCGTACCGGCTCGCCGTAGTTGGCGCTGAGATCGACGCCCGGGTGAAATTCGGTATCGGGATAGGTCCGATAGCAGAAACACCCGACGATTTGCGCTCCGGCGACCGGATCGATCGACGGGATCGCCGCGATCATCTGCGCGCGAAGCAAGCTGTGGATGTGCCGAATATTGAGGACGCGGAGCGCTAGGCGTTTGTTGAGGTCCGACTCGTGCATGGTCGCCTTCGAGACGACCCGCAGGGTCGAAATGCGCCGGGCGGCGGCTCCGAGTGAACGCCCGTGGACCCAGGCCATCTTGTGGAGAGCGTGTGCGGGCGGGGGTGCGGCGGGAACGCCGATGAGGCGCCGGATCTCCTGATTCTGTTTTTGCACGCGTTGGAGCACGGAACGCAGCGCATCGGCCTGCTTGTCGATGCGGCCAAGCGCCGCCCGATTCGTCGCGGCCTCGCGCGCGTATGCCGCGGCGGCCGCGTGGGCTCGATAGATCTGCGTGGCGGCGAAGCCGAACGTGGCGACCAGCACGATGAGCGCCGTCGCTAATGCTGCGATAATCGCTCGCCGGCGTACCTCGAAGCGGTGCACGCTCTCGCCCTTATGCGGGACGATTTTGATGTAGTAGCGTTCGTCGATCATACCTTACGTCGTTGCGGTCCGAGCCCGTTCTATCGCCAACAGCTCCTCATTCGAAGCGCTGACGGCGGGCTTGTAGGCGTGTACGAGTTTTCCGTAGGTGCGCGTATCCGTGCGCGAATAGATACTGTTGACGACCACGCCGTCGCCCACTCGGTTGAGGAGGGCCAACGCGTAGGAGAGCTCCGATCCCGTGTCCTCGAAGGCGTCGTACCGGACGAACCCGACGAGCGCGAGGTCGGTTTTTGCCAGACCCTCGAGTTCGCTTACTCGCCCGCTCACCCTTTCAAGCTCGCCTGCCAGAGCGAGCGAGCGAGCCTCGAGCGTGCCGAGCCGGTCGGCGGCGCCGTGGCCGGCGCCGATCAGGCCGTCGTGGGTTGCGAGCAGCGCCCGCATCCGAGCCATCGAGGGCCGCACCGCGACGAGGTGGTACACGAGAATGCCGGCCAGGGCGGCGATAAAGGCGGCTAGGGCCGCGTAAATTTCAGATATCGTCATAAATATGCAAAAAGACTCAACCACAACGAGAGCCAGGTGATTCACGGCACCCGTAAGGGCTCGCTTACCGTTGCTACCTTCCGGTCCTGGCGGGGTTCACGAGTTTACGCCGCGTGAAGCCGAGCTCCCGTCATGGCTCAGGCATGATACCACACGGGCCAAAGCACCTACTGCCGGATAGCGCGGGGTTGCAGACGAAGACCCCC
>DAHUXY010000006.1 GCA_027315505.1 Vulcanimicrobiota bacterium
GCTCGCACTCCTCGCCCAGCTTCCAAGCGCGACATCGGCCGCTACCGCTCCCGCCGACCCCCGCATAACGGCGTTGGTCGACCAAGTGAGCGCGGCGCGCCTCAAGACCGACGATACGACGCTGGTGAATTTTCGCACGAGAAACGACTTTTCGGAGACGACCTCGACTGCGACCTCAGGCGTATTCGCGGCGCGGGATTGGATCGCCGGGCAGTTTCGGGCGATCGCGGCAAAAAGCGGCGGCCGCATGACGGTCCGGTTCGACACCTACGTGCAGCCGAAGACCCCGCGCACACCGCGCGCCGTTACCGAGTCGAGCGTCATCGCGACGCTGCGCGGCACGGAACCGGGACGCATCTACGTGATGTCCAGCCACTATGACGATTGCGACGGCGACTGCACGGACGGCCTAGGCGTCGCACCGGGCGCCGACGACAACGGCTCGGGGACGTCGGCGGTCCTTGAAGCGGCGCGCATCTTGGCTTCGACCCATTTCAAGGGCACCATCATCTTCGCGTGTTTCGACGGCGAGGAGCTCGGCCTGTGGGGCTCCGACCACTTTGCCAAGGAGATGCGCGCCGCGCACGCACCGATCGTCGCCGATTTAAACAACGACATTATCGGCAACAGCACCGGTGGCGACGGCTTGCACGAACCCTTCGTGATCCGCGTTTTCAGCGAGGCGCTCCCCAAGGGAACGGTGGACGCGCGCGTCAACCTCTTAGGGCTCGAGAACGACTCGCCGTCGCGCGAATTGGCGCGGTTCGTGAGCGACACCGTTCCCGCATACCTTCCGGCGATGCACGTGCGACAGATTTTTCGCGCCGATCGATTCTTGCGCGGCGGCGATCAAGAGTCGTTCCAAGCCGAGGGTTTCCCGGCCATCCGCTTCGTCGAACCGCATGAAAATTTCCGCCACCAGCATCAGAACGTTCGCGTCGTCGACGGCGTGCAGTACGGCGACCTCCCGCAGTTCAACGATTGGAACTACCTCGCGCGGGCAACGCAGGTCAACATCGCGACGCTCGCGGCGCTGGCTCTGGGGCCGGCCGAGCCGGCCGGTGCGCAGATGGTGCTCAAGCACCTCGGCTACGATTCGACCCTCCGCTGGAAGCCGGTCGCCGATGCCGTCTCGTACGAGATCGTCTGGCGAGCGACGGATGCCGCCCTCTGGCAACACGTGAAGAATGTCGGTGATGTGACCGAAGCGACCGTTCCGGTCAGCAAGGACGACTACATTCTTGGGGTGCGGGCGGTCGATGCAGCCGGCTTGCGAAGCGTCGTCGCCTATCCGACGCCGGTTCGCGTTCCCTAAAACCGAGCCGCTTGGCATATCAAGCACTGTAATGGTCAACATAATTTGCTGTGAAAAGTAGGAGGCGTTCGAGGAGAATGAGCACGGGTTAATAATCGTTAACCCATGAAAAGTAGCAAGCTCTGGTACGGACTCCTAGTGATCCCGTTTATCGCTACGCTCTTTCCAGGACTCTACAATCGGTTAGAGCCGCACATTTTCGGGATGCCGTTCTTCTACGCGTATCAATTAATATGGACCGTATTCTGCGGAGTACTGCTCGCGATCTTCATCTTTGCGACGAGGGAGAAGACCGATGCACGCTAGTTCCGTCGTTCTCATTCTCTTGCTCCTCGGCGTCACCGTTCTAGGGTTTTGGGCAGCGCGCTGGCGCGAAAAAGGCTCGCTTGAGAGCATGGACGATTGGGCGCTCGGGGGCCGGAACTTCGGCGTTGTCGTTTCGTGGTTTTTAATCGGCGGCGACTTGTATACCGCGTACACATTCATCGCCGTGCCGGCGCTCGTCTACGGCGTAGGCGCCTTCGCATTCTTCGCCCTACCTTATACGATCGTCGCATACCCGTTCGCGATTGTGACGCTGACCCGTTTCTGGACGGTCGCGAGTAAGCGCGGCTATGTTACGGCGGCGGACTTCGTGCGGGATCGCTACGGCGACCGCAGCTTGGAAGTTCTCGTTGCCATTACCGGCGTTATCGCGATCCTTCCGTATATCGCACTGCAACTCGTAGGCATGAAAGTGATCTTCGGCCAGCTCGGCGGCGCCTTCGCCGCGGGTGGAGGGGTCCTCGCGCTCACGGTCGCGTTTGTCCTGCTCGCATCCTACACGTATACGAGCGGCCTGCGGGCTCCGGCGCTTATCGCATTCGTCAAGGACACGCTGATCTACCTTACGATCATCTGCGCGATCGTCGCGGTGACGCACATGTTCGGCGGATGGGCCGGCATCTTCGATGCTGCCGGGAAGGCCCTAGCGGCGAGGCCGAAACCGGCGACACTCCTTCTCCCATCGCAATTATACTTCGCGTACGGCTCCGTAGCGTTGGGATCCGCGCTCGCACTCTTCATCTATCCGCATTCGATAACGTCGTTGCTCTCGGCACGCACGCGGACCGTCGTCAAGCGCAACATGGCCCTCCTCCCGATCTATTCGCTGCTGCTGGGCTTCCTAGCGCTGCTCGGCTATGCGGGCATCGCGGCCGGCATCAAGGTTGCCAACCCGCAGCTCATCGTCCCGATTCTTTTCCAGCGCATCTTCCCCGATTGGTTCGTCGGCGTTGCCTATGCCGCAATCGTCATCGGCGCGCTGGTTCCGGCGGCAATCATGGCCATCGGTGGCGCCAACCTGTTCGCCAGTAATCTCTTCAACGAGTTTTCGCCGACTCGCACCGCGACCGAAACGCGAATAGCGAAGATTCTAACACTGGTTATTTGCGCGGTCGCGCTGCTCTTCGTGATTTTCGTCAATCCGAAGTATGCGATCGGCTTCCAATTCCTCGGCGGCGCCTGGATTCTACAGATCTTCCCGGCGTTCATCATCGGCCTCTTCACCCGCTGGTTCCACCCCAAGGCCCTCATCCTCGGATGGGCGGTCGGTATCGTGGCCGGCACCTACATGGCCATCATGACGAACTTTACCGCAAACTTTCCGCTTCATCTCTTCGGTGGAACGCTTATCGGCTACGGCCCGCTCTATGCATTGATTCTCAATCTCATCGTCACCACGATCGCCACCCCCATCTTCGCCGCGGCGAAAGTGGGAGCGGGCGCCGACTTCACATCGGCTGCTGATTATGCATAGCCATTCGCGGTTCGACGCCGTACTCAACGAATTACCGCTCGCACGCGCGGGCGGTATGGCCCCCAGCTCCGTATCGCCTCACCTACAAAGGAGAGTACCCACCATGAGCCTCATCCGAACGGGGTGTATGGCACTCGCAGTGGCCCTCGGCTTCATCACTAGTGTCGGGATTGCATCGGCCCAAACGACACCGGCTGGAGTTTCGAGTACCGTTGCGGACGCCACGCCCGCCCCCGCAAAGCCTAAACCCAAGAAGCTTCTCGCCGTCTTCCACCTGCAACCGCAGCTGACGTTCAACACCGGCAGCTCCGATTTGCCGAACCCTGCCGGCGCAACCGGCAACTTCGAATACGCCGGCGGAACGCTGCGTCTCAATTACGGCGCACAGGTCTTTCTCGGCAAAAAGCTGTTTATCAACTACGCACACTTCTACATCAATCAAAACCTCGGCCGGGTGACCAATAAAGCCGGCGGATACGTTTACCAGGCCTTCAATGACGACCGGGTCGACGACGTAAGCCTCGACATGCCCATCGGCCCGGTTTTGGCCGCGGTCGGATTCCACCAGCGCGTGCGTCAATGCTGCGCGAATCCCCCGCAGAACGCTGCGGGTGCAGTCTCCTACCACTTTTTCTACGTTCAGGGCGCGACGCGGTTTGGCCCGAATAGTAAGTACTTCGGGAAACTGGTCGGCCTTACGCTCAACCTTGCGGACATTCCGCACAACAGCGCGCAGGTCTTCACGGACCCCAGCACCGGCGGAGCGATTCCCGCGGACGGTAATAAATTAAAGCTTACCTATACGGGCAACATTACGCTCCCGATCGGTAATCCCAAGACCTCGACCTTCGCGGCATTTTTGACGTATCTCAACAACTACGACTACTACAACAGTGCCCCGTTCATGTATCTCTACAACCAGACCGACTTCGGCTTCATCAAGAAGTTCTCGTCGGACGTCACGCTCCAAGCCACCGACTCCAACCTCTACCAGCACCAACAGGGCTTCCCGTTCGTGCCTCCCAACGTGATCAATCGCGCTAAACTCCTGATCACCCTGGACTACGCGATTCCGATCAGGCAGTAACGACTGCAAAAAAAAATAGCGTGGGCGCTCTGCGTCCACGCTATTTTTTTTGCCTGAAAGGCGGTTAACGATTGACGGTGCTCATGTCCGGATAGCGCTGGCCGGCGGTCGCGCCCTTGGGCGCCGCCTCGGCGATGCTCCCGAGGTCGCTCGCGCTCAGTTCGATCGTTGCGGCCGCAGCGTTCTCTTCCAAATACGAACGCTTCTTCGTTCCCGGAATGGGAACGATATCGTCGCCTTGAGCCAGTAGCCAAGCGATCGCGAGTTGTGAGGGCGTCACGTTCTTGCGCGCCGCAATCTCGCGGACCCGATCGACGAGTTTGAGATTTTGTTCGAAGTTCTCGCCCTGGAATCGCGGATGATTGCGGCGAGTATCGTCGGCCGGAAAATCGTTCGGTGTTTTGAACGCGCCGCTGAGAAATCCGCGGCCGAGCGGGCTATAGGCGACGAAGCCGATACCGAGTTCGCGCACCGCCGGCAGAATCTCGTCTTCGACGTCGCGCGTCCACAGCGAGTACTCCGTCTGCAACGCGCTGATCGGATGCACCGCATGCGCACGGCGAATCGTCGCCGGCGCGGCCTCCGAGAGCCCCAAGAAACGCACCTTGCCGGCCGCGACCAACTCGGCCATCGCGCCGACGGTCTCTTCAATCGGCACGGTTGGATCGACCCGATGCTGGTAGTACAGATCGATATGCGCGACGCCCAAGCGCTTGAGCGATGCGTCGCATGCCGCGCGCACGTAGTCGGGATGGCCGTTCACGCCTTTGAACGAGCCGTCGGTGCCGCGGACGTTGCCGAATTTCGTTGCGAGCGTAACCCGGTCGCGCCGATCCGCGATCGCGCGTCCCACAAGCTCCTCGTTTTTGAACGGCCCGTACATATCGGCCGTATCCAGAAAAGTCACGCCGATTTCGATCGCGCGATGAATGGTCGCAATCGACTCCGCATCGTCGCGCCCGGCGTAGAATTCGGACATCCCCATACAACCGAGGCCGATCTCCGATACGGCCAATCCCTGGGAGCCAAGTGTTCTCTGCTTCATAACAAACTGGACCGCCTGGGCCATCGGGAGGTTGCGCCGTCGCGACTTATGCGGGGAGACTCTGAGCGATCGCGGCGAGGGTCGCGTCGATGTCGGCCTGGCTGTGCGCGGTTGAGACGAACATGACCTCATTCTGCGAAGGCGGTAGCACAATGCCGCGCGCGAGCATGGCGTGATAATAGCCGGCGTATGCCTGCTTATCCGCGCGCCGGGCGTCGTCGTAATCCCGCGTGGGAGGCCCCGCCCGAAACTTGAAGTCTACGATCGATTCGTGTTGCACCACCGCATACGGCAGGCCGCGATCGGCGAAGATGCCGCGAATGCCGTCGGCCAACCGCGTCGCGAGGGCGCGCATCTGCGCGTAGTACTCCGGATGAGTTTCCAGCAGGTCGAGAACGCGATGGGCCATTCCAACCGAGAACGGGTTGCCGCCGTGCGTGCCCCCGGTAAACGTACCGCCCTCCGGCGCGAGGACCCGCATCACGGCGGCGCGCCCGCCGAAGGCGGCGATCGGAACGCCGCCGCCCATAATTTTCCCGATCGTGGTCATATCGGGCACGACCCCGGCGCTGGCCTGCGCGCCACCGAGCCCTAACCGCAACCACGTAATGATCTCGTCGAAAATCAGCACCGCGCCGGACGCATCCGCGCGTTCGCGCAAGCCGCGCAGAAAGCCGTCAACCGGCGTGACGTAGCCCATGTTGCCCACGACCGGCTCGACGATGATCGCCGCGAGTTCCCGTTCGCGCCCGGCCAGCAAGGCGTCGACCGAGTCGAGATCGTTATAGCGCGCGACCGCGACATCGCGCATGACGCCCTCTGGAATGCCGCTCGCCTGCGCGTCGGAGGTATGCGCCGACGCGCCGGCATCGAGCAGCGCAAAATCGGAGTGGCCGTGATAATTCCCGGCAAACTTCAGCACCAGCGTACGCCGCGTGTGCGCTCGCGCGACGCGAATCGCACTCATGACCGCTTCGGTCCCGGTCGAAACGAAACGCATCCGCTCCATCGACGGCAGATGCTCGCGAATGCGCTCGGCTAGCCGAACCTCTTCGGGATGCGTCGTGCCCCACACGAAGCCGTTCTTGGCGATCCCGTCCAGGCCGGTGGTCAGCGCCGGATGCGTGTGCCCAAAGAGTAGCGGCCCATACGCCATCACGTAGTCGATATAGCGTTTCCCAGCCTCATCGTACGCATAAGCGCCCTCCGCCCGCCCCTGCACGAACATCGGGCCGCCCACGCCCCAACAGGAGCGGACGGGCGAGTCGCAGCCTCCGGCCAGCACGGCCTGCGCGCGAGCGATACTGAGAAGGGCGGTATCGGTAGGCATCACGGCTCGCTGGTTCCCGGAGCGCCCTTTGGCTGCCTGCCCTGCATCTGAGGCTTTGGCGGTACAGCAAACGGCGAAAGTGGTGTTGAATAGAGGGGCTATGCCGCACATCGATATCCAGATTTCCCCCGACTCGAACATCGAGGAACTCGTCGCCGCGCTCCCGATCGCAGCCGAGGTCCTGACCCAATTCGGCTTGGGCTGCTCCGGCTGCGGCGTGAGCAAATACGAGACCATCGCTCAGGGCGCCAAAGCGCACGGCCTGCGCGTGGAACCGGTGATCGCAGCGCTCACGCAGGCGCGCCTCTCGGGCTTCGTGCCGCTCGTGAGCAACGAAGATCGCACCCCCGCCCGGCGCGCGCCCGGTTCGTTTAACGGCCGCGCCCGCATCAAGTACGTCATCCCGATCATGTCGGGCAAGGGCGGCGTCGGTAAATCGCTGGTGACCGCACTGATCGCCATCGGCCTGCGGCGCAAGCACTATGCGGTCGGTATCCTTGACGGCGATATTACCGGCCCCTCGATTCCCAAACTCTTCGGTTTGCGTACGCCGCTGGCCATCGAAGCCGATCCGGCCGTCAAAAACGATAAAGGGCAAGCGCAGCCGCTCATGGTTCCGGCCGTTACGCGCAGCGCCATCGAAGTCGTCAGCGCAAACCTGCTGACCGACAAAGAAGACACCGCGATGATCTGGCGCGGCCCGATTCTTTCAGGCGTCATCCGCCAATTCTACGAACAGGTCTTGTGGAGCGATCTCGACTTTCTGCTGATCGATCTGCCGCCCGGCACCTCGGACGCACCGCTCACGATTCTGCAATCGCTTCCGGTCGACGGCGTCGTGCTGGTAACGATGCCGCAGGCGCTCGCGACCATGATCGTTCGCAAGGCGGCGAACCTGGTGCACCAGCTCAAGAAACAGATTCTCGGCGTCGTCGAGAACATGTCGTACTTCGTCGCACCCGATACCGGCACGAAGTATGAAATCTTCGGACCTTCGTACGCCGATAAGGTTTCGGAACTGGCGGGCGCACCGGTGCTCGCGCGCATCCCGATCGATCCGGAGAAGGCGCGGCTAGCGGACGAAGGACGCGTGGAAGAGATCGACGACCCGATCTGCGATCAACTCGCGGATTCGCTGCTTGCGGCGCTTGCGTTGCATCCGAAACCGAAGGAAGTTATTTCGATCATTTAGGCGTGCTTGGTGCCGGCTTGATGGGATTGCCGAGCGGGGTGCGCGGTTGGGGGACCGCTGTTGGATTTTACTTCCTGTAAAATCCAACGCTGCTACGTTTTTTGGGCAAAGCAAGCTTTGAAGCACACATCCTCATATGATGTGAAGTGGGGAGCGTAGAACGCCCCCCACACGGTGTCGGCACGCTGTGCACATCCTGGGGCCCGATGAGCCCGACGCACAGATCAGCGACCGCACCAACTTTGACGAGCCGATCGAACGGTATC
>DAHUXY010000007.1 GCA_027315505.1 Vulcanimicrobiota bacterium
TTCGAAATAGAGTTGCAACGTTCGCTCCAGTTCGGTTTGGTGTTTATCGTCGTAGGCACGGAGTGGTGCCAGCACGCGTTCGGCAAACGGCCGCAGGCGCTCCACGCTCGCTCCTTCCAGGAGCAATGGGTAGGCCCCGAGACTTTCGTAGAGGCCGACGTGGCCGCTCCCGTAAAGCCTCCGCGCGATTTGCAGAGCCGCCTCGGCTCGCGCGACGCTTTCGTTCGTGTTCAGCAACGGTTCCGCCGTTCCGACACCGCCGCTGATACGCAGGCCCGCAAGGCGTTTGCCGACCGTCTTCGGCAGCAGCGTCGCGGCGGTTCGCGCGTTTTCGGCATCCACTTCGCGCGCGACCGGAGCCAGCACCAGGAGGGCTCCCCCGCGATCGAGGATGCCGAGATCCGTCTGGCCGGCGTGGAAGATTTGAGCGACGATGCTCCGCACGTCGGCCGCATGCGACGGCGCGTGCGCTTCGTCGCTCGGTTCGGTCTCGATCGCGATGGCAATGTACGACGGGGCGGGCGCGATCCCGCGCGCGACCGCATCGTCCCGCGCGGTCGTGGCGTCGGGGTAGGTTCCCGCGATGAGACGCTCCCAATACGTGCGCCGGCGCCCGCGGCCTCCGTCGGCGTCGCGAGCCAATTCCACCGCGATCGCAGCCGCCGCCAGGCGCATCGTGATCGCCAAATGCTCCGGCGCCGCGCGCTTCGCCGGAAAGAGTGAGAGCCACCCTAAATGATTCGATCCGGCGACGATCGGTAGCGTGCTCCCGCGGTCGCCGTCGCGGTGGGCGCGCGGCGTGCTCTGGTCGCCGGCATTTTCGTGATCGAAAAGGCCGCGGGCGGACGACGGCACGGCGGCTCCGCCCGCGGCCGCGACGTGGCGCCATTCGGCGTCCTCCACGAGGACGCCGGCCGGCAAACGCTGCGCGACATAGGTCGCCAACGCCTTGGCGCCGCCGCCCGAGGCGGCGATGCGCGCCAGCCCTTCGGCAAACTCGACGACCTCCAGAGGAGTCATGCGCGACCTTTCGGCGAAGAGAGCTTCGGCTCTTTGAACGATGGATGAAACAACGCTTCGCGAGATCGCAGCCTCGCTGTATGCCGACACCCCGGATGCGATCGTCCTGTACGATCGCAGCGGCCACGTCGTCGATGCCAACGAAGCCGCCACAATCTTAACCGGCTTCTCCCTCGCGGAGTTCGCTGGATCCGCATACCGTACCCACGTCCCCCGAGCCGATCGCGATCGCGTGCGGCTTGGGTTCGATACGGCCCTGGCGGGCGGGAGCGATCACTTCGAAACCAGCGCGCGCCACAAGGACGGAACGGTCGTCCCCGTGGAGTGCGACGTCTTCCCGGCGCGTCTGGACGGTCAGGTCGCCGGCGTCTTCGTGCAGGCACGCGACATTATCGCGTTACGCTCCGCCGAGGAGTCGCTGGGCATCAATCAAGAGCGATTTCGGTCGCTCTTCGAATATCATCCCGACGGCATCATGGAACTCAAGGCGACCGGCCAGATTTCGCGCATCAACGTTGCGCTCGAGAGCGAAACGGGGTTTTTCGGCGAGCAAATCGTCGGCAAACCCTGGATCGATCTCATCGCCCCGGAGATGCGCCCCGCTGCCGACGAAGCGCTGCGTTCGGCGATGCGCGGCGAAGCCTTCGAATCCGATTCCCTTTTGCTCGACCGGCTGGGCAACCGTCTGGACGTGCAGCTCAAGCTCGTGCCGCTCCACGCGCGCGCCACGATCCTGGGCGCCTATGCGATCTTTAAAAACGTCACGCCGCAGCGCATTGCCGAGCGTGCAATCGCGACCCAAAGCGAGCGGATTCGACGCCTCTATCTCGTGGCCGCCTCGCGCGATGCCTCGACGGAGGAGCAGATCGACGCCGCCCTGCGCCTGGGGCTGGAACTCTTCGGCTTCGACGATGCCTACGTGACGCAATTCGAAGGCGATCGGGTTTTGATTCGCAACGCATGCGGCGCGCGCGCGGTCGCGCAAGGAGCGCAGTATCCGCTCGGCACGTCGCTATCGCGACACCTGGCCGGCGGTGTCGAACTCCTGTGGATTCCGGATATGGAGACCGAGGAATGGCGAAGCGACCCCGCGCGCGCGACGGCTCCATGGCGCTCCTACCTAGCGGTGCAGCTCAATCTCGGCGAGGGCGTCTTCGGAGCGCTCGTCTTTGCGGGGCGGCTCGCTCGCCACGAGGGCATCGATCAGCGCGAACGCGAGTTCATTCAACTGATGGCGCTCTTCGTAGCGGCGGCGCTCGAACGCGCCGGGCAGAACGAGCGTATCGAACAGATGGCCTTCACCGATGCGCTAACGGGCCTTCCCAATCGGGTCTTGTTCAACGATCGCATCGTCAACACCGTGGCGACCGCCAAACGCTACGGCCGCGGATTTGCCGTGATGTACCTCGACCTCGATCAATTCAAAGCGATCAACGACGGATTCGGGCACGCGATCGGCGATGCGGCATTGAAGGTCGTCGCCGAGCGCTTGCAGGCGACGCTACGCGAGAGCGATACAGTTGCGCGATTCGGCGGCGACGAGTTCGTGATTCTACAGCCCATCGTCGACGGCCCCAGCGACGCAGCGGATCTCGCGCGCAAGATACATTTGGCATTACAGGATCCCGTCGTCATCGACGGCCACGCGCACCTCGCGCACGGCTCGATCGGCATCGCCCTCTATCCCTCCGACGCCGCGGCGATCCCCGAACTGATGGAAGAGGCCGATCGTGCCCTCTATCGCGCCAAGCGCGAAGGCCGCAACCGCTGGTGCTTCGCGAACGCCGAAGCGGCCCGCCGCGAATTGAAGAAAGCGTCTACGCGCGGGGAGTGATCGTGGTCACGCATTCCGGCGCAACGGGAGTCCTCGGTGTACCTGATTGGGGGACCGCTGTTGGATTTTACCTCGTGTAAAATCCAGCGCTGCTACGTTTTTTGGGCAAAGCGAAGCTTTGAAGCGCACATCCTCATATGATGTGAAGTGGGGAGCGTAGAACGCCCCCCACACGGTGTCGGCACGCTGTGCACATCCTGGGGCCCGATGAGCCCGACGCACAGATCAGCGACCGCACCAACTTTGACGAGCCGATCGAACGGTATC
>DAHUXY010000046.1 GCA_027315505.1 Vulcanimicrobiota bacterium
CTGGTGGCGCTGGCGCTCTATCGCGGCACGCTGAGCCTCGGATTTCTCGTCACGCTCGTCGTTCGCAATTTTTTCAGCAACGGGTTTAGCGAGGAATTTCTCATTCGCGGGATGACGCTCTCGCATCTTCGTGCGTATATGCAAGCACCGTGGGCGCTCTTCGTTCAGGCCGTCGTCTTTTCGATGCTGCACTACGGCGGGGCGAGCCGGCAGGAGCACGGGAACGCTATGATGATCGTTGCAAGCGTTATCGCGGAGAATTTTCCGGTCGCGTTTGTCCTTGGGTTGGTGGCGTTGCGGACGCGCAGCCTCGCGCTGCCGGCGGCCCTCCACGTCTCGTTCGACATGGTGGGAAACTTTGCGGGCCTCTAACCGGAAAGGTGCGCGTCGCCCGTCGACGACGCGCGCGGCGAGCCGGCGGCTCTCTAGGCGAGTTTGTTTAGGGTGTTTCCACTCAATGGCTCGTCACCGTCCTGGATTCCGGTTTGAGCTTCCTTTTGCGCTTCGAGTTGCGAGGCGACCAGGGTCGGCACGGCTTTTGCTGGCGGGATCGCCGGCGATGCGTTGACGTTAGGGACGTTCACGATAGCTATCGCTCCTTACAGTGAGGGTTCACGTATTTCATCGGTTGGCTCGAACGGCAAGACGAGGCGGCGGCGCCGATCTTTACGAGAACGCGCGCGACGCCGCGAGGCATGGTAACCCAGGATATTCTTTTCGCGTCGAGCGTGCCGCCCGGGGGAACCTTCGCGGCGAACTCGGAACCTGGCGGGCCTAGCTGCATCGATCGGACGAAACCGCCGGAAAGCCTCGTTTCATTGCATATGCGCCCCTTGTTTGCCGTAGCGCTTGCGCTGCTTTTCCTAGCCTCGTGCGCGCGCCCGGCGGTGCCCACCGATACGCTGATCATCGATCAACAACGGGAGCCCATGTCGCTCAACGCCGCACTCGAAAACGGCGCATCCTCGACCGAACTCGGGCTCTTGCTCTTCAACTATCTCGTAAAATTCAACGATCGCGGGCAGTTGGTCGGCGACGTTGCCACGGCGGTGCCGACGCTGGCAAACGGCGGCATCAGCAGCGACGGTAAAACCATCACCTATCATCTGCGCGCCGGCGTGCGCTTTGCCGACGGCACCCCGCTCACCGCACGGGACTGCGTTTACTCGATCGATGCGATCCTCAACCCCGCCAACAACGTGCAGAGCCGCTACGGCTACGATCGCATCGCCCGCGCCGACGCACCGAACGCCACCACGCTGGTGCTGCATCTGCGCGAGCCGTTCGCACCGCTCATCACGCTCGTCCTCGCGCCGCAGGGCTATCCGATTTTGCCCGCGCACCTGCTCGCGTCAAAACCGAACTTTAACCACATCGCCTTCGACGACGCTCCTATCGGCGGCGGCCCGTACGTCGTTGCCCACTGGTACCATGGCGACCGCCTAGAGCTCACGGCGAATCCCCACTACTTTCGCGGCGCACCCTCCATCAAACACGTTACGATTCGCTTCGTCTCCGATTCGAGTACCGCGGTGAATCAGCTCCACACGGGTGAAGCGAGCGGCCTGTTCAACGACCTCGACATGAGCAACGTCCCGTTAATCGCCGCGATTCCGCAGATGCGGCTTTTGCGCACGCCCGTCAATGCCGTCGGCTCGCTCATCTACAACACGCAAGATCCGATCACCGGTGACCCGCGCGTGCGACGCGCCCTGACGCAGGCGATCGATATCCCCTCGCTCATCGCGAAGGCGTATCGCGGCGCCGTCGATGCGACCGCCGCCGGACGCGGGCTCTTCGAATGGGCCTACGATCCCCGCGCGCCGCTCACCGCGCCGTACGATCCGGCGGCGGCCCGCGCGCTGATGCGCTCCGCCGGATGGCGTACCGGTAGCGGCGGCATCCGCACCAAAAACGGCAAGCGCCTCACCGTGCTCATGCTGATCCAAGCCAATACGCCCGGCGATGAAATCATCGGCAGCGCCATACAGCAGGCGGAGCGCGCCATCGGGGTAGACCTCTCGCTCAAAGCATACGAGGTGACGCAGTTCGCCGCGCCCGCCCAGAGCGGCGGCCCCATCTACGGCGGCAAGTTCCAAATGGCGCTCTACCCGTTCGTCAACGGCGACGATCCCGACGTCACCGACCAGTTCGGTTGCGCCAACATTCCGCCGAACGGCTACAACAAGCCACGCTATTGCGATCCGGCGCTCGATGCGCTCATGAAAGCCGCGCGCACCACCTACGATCCCGCTCGCCGCCTCGCACTTTACGCCCGCATTCAAGAACGCCTATCGCGCGCGCTGCCGATGGTCTTGCTCTATCAACGCCGCGAGGTCGATGCATTTTCCAACCGCATCCACGGACCGTCCGGCTCGGTGAGCAGCGTCCTGTGGGACGCCGGATCCTGGACGATGTCGCCGTAACTCGTCCTCTCGCCGCCGATGCCGGCGTTATCCAATACGTTAATGCGGGCCCCGTTCGCTCTACGCATTGGACAATGCGCAGAGTCCCTCTAACCGCCTATGATGATCCGCACACCTACATCAAATCCAGGCGAGGGGCTTTTATGGTTGTACTTGCTGATCTCAACCCATATCTCGAAGCACCCAAGTGGTTGAACTCCGGCGATACGGCGTGGCAATTGACGGCCGCCACGTTCGTCGGGTTGCAAAGCATCCCGGGACTGGCGATTCTCTACGCCGGCCTGGTCAAGAAGAAATGGGCGCTGAACTCCGCGCTGATGGTTTTCTATGCGTTCGCCTCGGTGTTGATCGTGTGGTCGCTCGTGGGCTACAACATGAGCTTCGGCAACCCGATGAAACTCGGGCCCGGCATTCTCTCTGCCTTCCTCGGCATGCCCGGACCGGCGCTCTCGGCGACGTCGGAATTGGCACAAGCCACCATACCGCTCGCCGCGGGCGGTATGCCCGAGCTGCATTTCTCCGGCGCGGTGATGGTCTTCTTTCAATTCGTCTTTGCGGCGATTACGCCGATCCTGATTGCGGGCTCGGTGCTGGGGCGCATGAACTTCAAGGCGTGGATGATCTTCGTTCCGGTATGGAGCGCGATCGTTTACTCGATCGGCGCGTTCTCGATGTGGGGCGGCGGGTGGCTCGCGCAACTCGGCGCCGTCGACTATTCGGGAGGTTACGTCATTCATTTGGCTGCCGGCGTTTCGGGGTTCGTCGCGGCCGCCGTGGTCGGGCCTCGTCTGCTCGCCGATCAGCGTGATTTCCAGCCGAACAACCTGATTATGGCGTTTGCCGGCGCCGGCATCCTGTGGCTCGGATGGAACGGATTCAACGGCGGCGATCCGTTCTTTGCGAACTCGGACGCCGGAGCTGCCGTGCTCAATACCAACATCGCGACGGCGACGGCGCTCCTCGTCTGGCTCGTAGCCGACATGTTCATGACCGGTAAGCCGAATGCAGTATCGATGATCAACGGTATGATCGCGGGCCTCGTAGCGATCACGCCGGCTGCCGGTTTCGTCAACGGCTACGGCGCCATTGCCGTCGGAGTGGCGACCATCATTCCATGGCTCACGCTCAATTATCTCAGCCGTTGGTCCGTGATGAAAAAGGTCGACGATACGTTCTCCGTGCTGCACACGCACGGCGTCGCCGGCCTGGTGGGCGGCCTCATGGCCGGTATCGTGGCCGATCCAAAGATGCTCGAATACGTTGCGAACAAAGCCGTCAGGGGCTCGTCGGATGTCTCGGTGACCGGCTGGTACTACGGAAACTTCGCGCAGTTCGTGCATCAAGCCGAAGCGGCAGCCTTCATCATCGTGCTCAATATCGTGGGCACGTACGTCTTGCTCAAACTGATCGCCCTCGTCGTGCCGCTTCGCGCGACCGAAGATCATATGGAAGCCGGCGATCTCGCGATCCACGGCGTCGACCCCATCCCGGGTTTCGGCACCTCGGGCGGACCGGTGAACTCGCACGCATGACACAGGGACGTTCGCTACAAACCCTCTTGATTGCCGCGACGATCGCCGCAATCGGCCTCACCGTAAACCAGGAGGCGTCAGCGCAGACGCCTCCTGCGACCCCCACCCCTACGGCCTCGCCGGTGCCGGCGCCCACTCCGTTTGCTTCCGGAACCATCGGCGGAGTGCTCTATCTCTACGGCATCCAAAGCTATGCACCGAACGCAACCGGCGCGCTCGACACGGCCACCGGCGCAGACCGGCAAGGGCATGACGACACGAGCGATATGCTCGTCAATGCCGCCTACACGTCGGGACTCTTCAAGGCCTCCATCACCGGGGGCGGATATAGCTTCCCGACCATCGGGCAAGCCATCAATCCGACATTCCAGGCCTGTACGGGAAACGCGTGCGTCAACACCAACGCATACTCGGCCGTGCCGCTCGCATCGGTCGCCTATACCTCCAAAGATCAGCACCTCACCGTGATCGCCGGTAAGCTCGGGACGATGCTCGGGGCCGAGGGTATCTTCACGTATCAGAACGTGAACGTCCAGCGCGGCCTTGCATGGGCGCTCGAACCCGTCATCAGTCGCGGCGTGCACGTCGGATATACCAACGGAGCGTGGAGCGTTGCGCTCGAGGATAACGACGGCTACTACTCCGGCTCGCACCGCGCGATCGAATACTCGCTCGGGTGGGCTCCGTCGAGTACCACCTCGCTCACCTTCGCCGGCATCAACCCCGGCGCGAACACGCCCGGCAATCCGACGGCGGGCATCGCGAACAAGAGCGAGTACAACCTGATGTACGCGCATACGGCCGGGAAGTGGCAATTCTCGCCGTACGTGTTATGGGTAACCTCGCCGTCATCCGCGGCGCTCGGGTATGCGGCTTCCGAATCAGCCTGGGCGGCATCGCTGCTCGGTTCGTACGCCTTCTCATCCCAATATTCGCTCGGATTCCGCATCGAAAGCGTTTCGAATAGGAGCGGCACAAGCGATGCGGGCCTCAACGCGGATTTGATTGGATACGGGCCGGGAAGCGGAGCGACGACCTTTACGCTGACGCCGACATACAAGTTCGCAACCTACGGGATGGCGCGGATCGAATTCTCACACGTCGAGTTGCGCAACGCACTTCCAGGCACCGCATTCGGCCCGGCCGGCACGGCAGCCACGCAGAATCGCATCGGGCTGGAACTCGGCGTCATGCGGTAGCGATCGATTTCGCATCAATATCCGGCGGAAGGCTTGACGGGTATGGTACGCGGTGGTATGGTACCCGAAATGTTCGCCCACACTCTCGTTCTCGTCGTCGTCGTCCTTATTAGCCGCTCCGCAATGGATCGGTATGGGTTGGCTACTGCGTAGAGAACGAAACTCAAGTGCAGAAGAGCCCCCGCCGATCCGGCGGGGGCTCTTCTTTTTTTGGAGACCACATGGAACGCAGACGAACCGGAGCCGCTCTGGTCGTGGATATTCTCGAGAGCGAAGGGATAGAAACCGTTTTCGGCTATCCGGGGGGCGCGATCATGCCCTTGCACGACGCCCTCTTCGGGCATCGCGTGCGGCACGTTCTCGTGCGTCACGAAGCGGCGGCCGCGTTCGCCGCGAGCGCCTACGCGCGCACGACCGGCAAAGTCGGCGTCTGCGTTGCCACCTCGGGCCCGGGAGCAACGAATCTCGTTACCGGCCTTGCCGACGCGATGCTCGACAACGTGCCGATCGTCGCGATCACCGGCCAGGTCAAGAGCACGTTGATGGGCACCGACGCCTTCCAAGAGATCGACATCGCTTCGATCACGCATTGCGTTACCAAACGCAACGTCGTCGTCCGCTCGGTTGACGAACTGGAGAGCGCGTTGCAGCGCGCGTTCCGCCTCGCCCGAGGCCCGCGGCCGGGGCCCGTACTCGTCGATATCCCCTCCGACGTGCTCAAAGCTTTCCGCTCCGAAGACGCACCTGCCCGGCAGAGTTTTGCCCCCGCGCCCCATCCCCGAGCGAGTACGCGTTCGATCGATCGAACGATCGACGCCCTTATACGAGCCCGGCGTCCCGTCGTGATCGTCGGCGGCGGCGCGCGATGGTCGCGGGCCACGGTGGAATACCGCGAGTTTATGGCGCTTCTGGGCGCCCCTCATGTCGCAACGCTTCACGGCCTCGGCTGCGCCGGCCCCGCCGACGCAGCCTTTCTCGGGATGCTCGGCATGCACGGATGGACCGCCGCGAATCGTGCCGTCGCGCAAGCCGACGTCATCGTGGCACTCGGCATGCGCTTCGACGACCGCGTCACCGGCAACCCAACAACGTTCGCGCCCCAAGCGACGACGATCGTGCACGCCGACATCGATGCGAGCGAGTTCGGTAAAATCGTCACGCCGCACATCACGCTCCACGGCGACTTGAAAGAGACCCTCGGTGCGCTCACCGCGGCACTGCGGCGCGCGGGGGCGCCTTCGTTCGCGGCGTGGCGAACCCAAGCCGCGGCCCTCGGTGGCCCGTTGCCGCGCGATCCCTCTCCCAACGGCCTGCTCGCGACCGACGCGCTCGACGCGTTCTTCGCGGCCGTGCCGCGCAACGCGATCGTGGCGACCGACGTGGGCCAGCATCAAATGTGGGCCGCACAACGCGTCCGGCCGTGCGATACCGACGCTTTCATCACCTCGGGCGGCCTTGGCACGATGGGCTTCGGCCTGCCGGCGGCGATCGGCGCTGCCTTCGCGCATCCCGGGCGGCCGGTCTTCGCAATCGTCGGCGACGGCGGCTTTCAAATGTCACTTCCGGAGCTTGCGACGATTCGACGTTACAATCTACCCGTCAAGATTTTGCTCGTCGACAATCGCAACCTCGGCATGGTGCGTCAGTGGCAACAACTCTTCTATAGTGAGCGCTATTCGGCCACGAGCCTCTGGGACAATCCCGACTTCTGCGCGCTTGCGGCCGCATACGGTATGCCGGCCTTTCGCTTGAGCGAGGGCGACCCGCTCGCGATCGCGATGGAACGATTCGTCCGCGCGCCCGGCGCGATGCTGCTCCACGCGGAGTGCTTCCCGCACGAGAACGTCTTTCCGATGATTCCGTCGGGAACCGGCGTCGAACATCTGATCGAAGCGATGCCGACGTGACGCATTCGATCGACACCGTCGACGGGCGTCTGCTCGCCCGCATCATCAACCTGACGCACCGCTTCGGCTGTTCGTATACCAACCTGAGCGCTCGGCGCGAGGGCGAGCGCTATGCCGCGACGATCGAATTGTGCGGCCCGGCCGACGCCTTGCGACGCCTAACGTTACAACTTCACAAACTCAATTCCGACCATGAGGAGATCTTCTGATGAAAGCCCTGTACGACCGCGATGCCAGGCATGCCGCGATCCAAAGAAAGCGCGTTGCCGTGATCGGCTACGGCAGTCAAGGGCGCGCCCACGCCCTGAATCTACGAGACTCGGGAGTCGACGTCACGGTGGGTCTGCGCGCAGACTCCTCCTCGACCGAACGCGCGCGGCGCGACGGGATGCGCACGGCCTCCGTCGAGCAGGCGGTGGGTGAAGCGGACGTGGTGATGCTGCTCGTCCCCGACGAGGAGCAGCCCGCACTCTATTTTCGGGCGATCGCAGAACATCTGCGCGATGGCGCATACCTGGGCTTTGCGCATGGCTTTTCCATTCATTTCGGAACCATCGTCCCGTCTCGAACGAGCAACGTGTTCATGGTGGCGCCCAAGGCGCCCGGTCCGCTGGTCCGCAGTGAATATGAAGCCGGCCGCGGGGTGCCGTGCCTGATCGCCGTCTCGCAAGACCCCTCCGGCGACGCGCGCGAGATCGCCCTTGCATACGCAAGCGCCATCGGTGGCGGGCGCGCCGGCATTCTCGAAACGACCTTCAAAGAAGAGACGGAAACGGATCTGTTCGGCGAGCAAGCCGTGCTCTGCGGCGGCCTTTCGGCTCTGGTGAGCGCCGGTTTTGAAACGCTGGTCGAGGCCGGTTACGCGCCGGAGATGGCGTACTTCGAGTGCTTGCACGAGATGAAGCTGATCGTGGATTTGATGTATGCCGGCGGCATCGAGGGCATGCGGAAAAAAATCAGCAATACCGCCCGCTTCGGCGATTATAGCCGCGGCTCGCGCGTCGTGACGGCCGAAACCAAAGAGGCCATGCGCGCGATTTTGCGCGACATCCAAGACGGCAGCTTCGCGCGCGAGTGGGTCCAGGAGCACGCCGCCGGGAAGCCGCGCTTCAATGCGTACTCGCGGGCGGCACGCGCCCACGAAATCGAAGGCGTCGGCGCGGAACTACGCTCGCTGATGCCGTGGCTCGCCCCGGCCGCCGAACTCGTGCAAGAAGACGAACTCAAGTTCCGGGTCTGCTGATGACGGATCGTAACGACGGCGCGCTCAACGCGCGTTCCCGCGTGCTCACCCAAGGCGCCTCGCGCGCGGGAGCGCGCGCCATGTTCAAGGCCGTCGGGTTCACCGATGAGGATCTCGGGAAACCCTTGGTCGGCATCGCCAATACCTGGATCGAAACGATGCCCTGCGGTATTCATTTGCGCGAACTCGCCGAAGCCGTGAAGGAAGGCGTACGCGCGGCCGGCGGAACGCCGATGGAATTCAACACCATTGCGATCAGCGACGGCATCACGATGGGCACCGAAGGGATGAAGGCTTCGCTCGTAAGCCGCGAAGTGATCGCCGACTCGATCGAACTCTGCGCGCGTGGGTATCAGTTCGATGCGATCGTGGCGCTCGCAGGATGCGACAAGACGCTGCCCGGGTCGGCGATGGCGCTCGCTCGGCTCAACATTCCTGCGGTGCTGCTGTACGGTGGTTCGACTGCCGCCGGACGGCTCGACGGCAAAGATATCACGATCGTCGACGTCTACGAGGCGATCGGGGCGCACGCATGCGGCACCATCGATGCGGCGCGACTCAAGGCGGTCGAGGATCGCGCGTGCCCGGGGCCGGGAGCGTGCGGCGGCCAGTACACCGCCAATACGATGGCGACGACGTTGGAATACTTGGGCCTCTCGCCGATCGGCAGTTCGTCGCCGGGCGCGACCGATCCGCGGCGCCGAGCATGGGCGTACCGCGCGGGCGAACTAGCGATGGAGCTGCTCGCTCGCAACGTGTGCCCGCGCGATCTGCTCACGCGCGACGCCTTTGAAAACGCAATCGCCGCCGCAGCGGGCACGGGCGGATCCACGAACAGCGTGTTACATCTGCTGGCGATCGCGCGCGAAGCCGGCGTTCCGCTCACGATCGACGATTTCGATGAGATCAGCGCGCGCACGCCGATCGTCGCGGATCTGCGCCCCGGCGGCACCTATCTCGCACTCGACGTGGACGCTGCCGGGGGATCCACGTTGATTGCGCGCCGGCTCTTGGACGGAGGATTGCTGCACGGCGATGCCCGCACGCTCGGCGGCCCAACGCTTCGCGAAGCGGTCGCGACCGCATCCGAAACGCCGGGCCAACGCGTCGTCGCCACGGCCGAACGGCCGTTCAAACCGCACGGCGGCCTTGCCATCCTCAAGGGAAACCTCGCTCCCGACGGCGCGGTCGTCAAGATCGCCGGCAACGAACGGCTGCTCCATCGCGGGCCAGCGCGCGTTTTTACGCGCGAAGAGGACGCGATGCAAGCCGTCCTCGACGGCGCGATCGTCGCCGGCGACGTGATCGTCATCATCTACGAAGGGCCGAAAGGCGGACCCGGGATGCGTGAGATGCTGGGCGTGACCGCTGCGATCTTCGGTGCCGGCCTCGGAGAGGGGGTCGCGCTCGTTACCGACGGGCGCTTCAGCGGGGGAACGCACGGGCTGATGATCGGGCACGTCGCGCCGGAAGCCGCGGTCGGCGGCCCCATCGCGCTGGTTCGCAACGGCGATACCGTCGTCATCGACGTCGCCTCGCGCGAATTGCGCCTTGAGGTATCCGAGACGGAACTCGCCGCGCGCAGGGCGGCCTGGAGCGCACCGGCATCGCACTACACCACCGGCGTCTTCGCGAAATACCGAGTGCTGGTCGGCTCCGCCTCCGATGGCGCCGTCACCACGGCGGGGGCCGGCGCATGAGCGTTATGTGGTACGACGGCGCGCTGCGCGACGGCGACGAGATCGCGGTGCGTCCGTTCACGCATGCGTTGCACTACGGTTCCGGCGTCTTCGAGGGCATTCGGGCTTACGAAACGCGGTACGGCACCGCCATTTTTCGCGCGCACGATCACCTCGAACGCTTCCAGCGGTCGGCAGCGGTCTACGGGCTGCAGATCCCCTATTCGACGCAAGAGCTCGAGCGCGCGCTCTTTGCCACGCTCGAAGCGAACGCGTTCACGCAGGGCTACATCCGGCCCTTGGCCTTCTTCGGCGAGAAAGGGATTTCGCTCGCGCCGCGTTACCATTGCCCGACGCACGTCCTCGTCGCGCTCAAACCCTTGAGCGGCTCGTTGATGGGCGCCAGCGTGCGCGTTTGCATCTCGCCGTGGCAAAAGACGTCTTCCCGTTCGATGCCTGCAACCGTCAAGGCGTGCGGCCACTATATGAACTCCATCCTCGCCCTCCATAATGCCATCGAACGCGGATTCGACGAAGCGATTCTGTTGAACGACCGCGGCGAAGTGGCCGAAGGGACCGGCGAGAATATTTTCGTCGTCCGCAACGGGCGCCTACGCACCAACGATGCATCGGCCGACGTACTCGACGGCATCACGCGTGCGACCGTGATCGACTTAGCTCGCGATCGCGGGATCGACGTCGAGGTCGGACCGATCGCGGTGCGCGATCTCTTCGAAGCCGACGAGGTTTTCCTCACCGGAACGGCTGCGGAGGTGACGGCGGTCTCCCAGATCGACCATCGCCACCTCCCGGACGCACGCCCGCTTACCCGCGAACTCGCGAGCGCATATGCCGCCGCCGTGCGCGGCGAGGATCCGCTTCACGAGCAGTGGCTTAGCCTTAGCGGTACGC
>DAHUXY010000056.1 GCA_027315505.1 Vulcanimicrobiota bacterium
CGCATCGACCGCTTCTTGCAGCATGCGCTTTTCGTTTTTGATGATGATCTCGGGCGCGTTGAGCTCGAGCAACCGCTTGAGGCGATTGTTGCGATTGATGACGCGACGATAAAGATCGTTGAGATCCGAGGTCGCAAAACGACCGCCGTCGAGCTGCACCATCGGGCGCAGTTCGGGGGCGATGACCGGAACCGCCGAGAGGACCATCCACTCGGGCTTGTTGCCGCTGGCGAGAAATGCTTCGACGACTTCGAGGCGCTTGATCGCCTTGAGGCGCTTCTGACCCGTCGTTTCCTTAAACTCTTTGCGGAGCTCTTCTTGCGATTTCTTGAGATTGAGATCGCGGAGCAACTCGCGGATCGCTTCCGCGCCCATTCCGGCCTTGAAACGATTGCCGAATTTGTCGCGGGCTTCGCGGTACTTCTGCTCGGAGAGCACTTCGCGTTTGACCAAATTGGTATCGCCCGGATCGATCACGACGTACGCCGCGAAATAGATGACCTTTTCAAGCTGGCGCGGCGACATATCGAGCAAAATGCCGATGCGGCTCGGGACGCCCTTGAGGTACCAAATATGACTCACGGGTGTCGCAAGCTCGATGTGCCCCATGCGCTCGCGTCGCACTTTGGCGCGCGTGATCTCGACGCCGCAGCGATCGCAGATCATGCCCTTGAAGCGGATTCGCTTGTACTTGCCGCAGTGGCATTCCCAATCTTTGGTCGGGCCGAAAATCTTTTCGCAGAAGAGACCGTCACGCTCGGGTTTGAGGGTGCGGTAGTTGATCGTTTCGGGCTTCTTTACTTCACCGAACGACCAGGCGCGAATCTGCTCGGGCGAAGCCAAGCCGATGCGCATCGCATCGAAGTTATTGACGTCAATCAGGTTCACGAAGGCACTCCGTCATACCGGCGCCCGCCGATGGCCGCTGACGCAGGGAGCGCGACTCACGTTGTCACGTAAGGGTTCCCACCGTTGCTTCCTACCGGATCCACGAGCCTTCGGGCGTATCGCGATCGTCATCGCGGGTCCGGGGCCGGGGCACAGACGGTCAGTATATCATAATGGAGGGTGGGCTTCAAACCCCCGGCGGATTGCGACCTTCGGCATAGTGCCCATTCGCGTGTAGAGGCCTATCCTTTTGGGGAGGGGATATCCATGATGATCGGCATCGTTGGAACGACGAGCAAAGCAAGCACGCTCGCAAAAATCTTCGCCCGGGCCGGCTCGGTGACCGTGAGCGACCCCGGGCACTTCGATCGGGCCGAACGCTTGGCGGCCGAGTTGGGAGCCCTGGCCATGACTCCTTACCGGCAGGCGATAACGAGCGACGTCCTGATTTTCGCGATGGATTGGCGCGACCTCGATGCGGCCCTCACGCAGCTGGGCCCGCTCCCGGACCGCATCGTCATCGACGCGATGCTACCCGAAGCGACGATGACGCCGAACGGCGCGCAAACGCTCGCGCACAAACTCGACAGTCCGCACGTGGTCGAAGCGTTCGTCGAGCCGCCTCCGTGGAACGGCGTCGTGAAC
>DAHUXY010000059.1 GCA_027315505.1 Vulcanimicrobiota bacterium
GGGACCAGAATCGCCACGAGAATCGCGATGATCGCTACCACGATCATCATTTCTATGAGCGTAAATCCGCGTTCGCTTTCGTGCCTCATACCATAAACGGTGCCCTCATTCAGCCTGCGCAGGACGAAGGATGCGAAGCAATTTTTTCATCGCAACGTTGTGAAGACGGCTCACGTGCCTGCGCGAGTACCCGAGAATATTGGCGATCTCGGCCATCGGCGTCTCGCGAAGATAGACGTGCCGGATGATCTCTTGTTCCAGCATCGAAAGGCTGCACAGCCCCCGTTCCACCGTCAACGCATCGACGCACGTGTCCATGGTATATGAGGCGGCTCGCGCCAATTCAAAGGACCGCATCGCCTCGAGTGAAATCGTGGCCGAGCCTTGCCTGTACAGCTGAAGCTCCCGCTTATCGGCAGTCGTGCAGCCCATCGCTTGGAGCACCTCCGTTTCGGCCGGCGAACGTCCGAGTTCGGAGCACAACTCGCTCTCCGCGCGTCCATACCGCCGGTCGAGTTCGCGTAGCCGCCGAGGAGCGCGAATCACGCGCTCGGAATCTCGCACGTAGTGCATGAGTTCGCCGAGGACGAACCTCCACGCGTATGCGTCGAAGGGCGTGTCGTACGAACGATCGTATCGATCGACCGCCTTTATGAGCCCGATCGCCGCAACTTGCTCCAAATCGGCACGATCGACGCCACGCCGCAGAAACTTCCTCGCCGCGCGCCTGCATAGATATTGATGGGACTCGATGAGATATGCCCGCGAATCGGGCATGCGAGTGTCCAGCCAATTCTCCAACGCGGACGTTGATGCGCTCATTTGATGCTCCCAATAAGCGAGTAGAGTGGAACGAGAATCGAGGAGACGATCGTGCCGACGACCGCGCCCAACATGACGATCAGGATCGGTTCGAGCGCGTCGCTCGCGGTGGAAAGCGCAGATTCAACCGCGCGTTCGTGGTGCTCGGCCAGACGCAGGAGCATCTGGTCGAGCGATCCGGTCTCCTCGCCAACCCGAATTAACTGCATGAAGAGCGGGTCGAAAAAACCTCGCTCTCCCATCACCGACGCAATGCTGCCTCCCGCCCTGATACTCGTCCCGATCTCGTCGACGTGTCGGGCGTACACGCCGCTTCCCAGCACATCGCGCGTCGCGCCGAGCGCCGCTTCGACGTTGACTCCGGATGCGAGCATCGTTCCCAAGGTGCGAGCGAAGCGCGCGATATGGACGCCCCGTACGACGCGCCCTACGAGCGGGAGCCGCAGGGCAACCAGATCGAAACGCTCTCGAACCGCAGGCAGCGAACGCAACCGATGCACGATGCACGCGAGCGCGGCAAGGACGGCCAGCCCTCCCCACCAGTTCGCGGGCTGTCCGAGCACGTCGCCAACAGCGATCAGGAACGCCGTGCTGCGAGGCAACGGAAAGTGCAACTGGGCGAACATCGCGGCGAACGACGGCATGGTTTTCGCCAGGAGGAAAAGCACGAGTCCTACGGATGCGGTTGCAACGATCGCGGGATAGGTAAGGGCCGCATAGATGCGCGCCCGCATCACGCCCTCGCGCTCCAATAGGTCGGCTACTCGGAGGAGAGCCGCCTCGAGCGACCCCGCCGTCTCCGCCGCGCGGATCATCATCGCGAAGAGCCGGGAAAATTCGCGGCCGCGACGCTCCATCGCCGCCGAAAGGGGGCTCCCGGATTCAACCTCGCTTGCGATCGATTCGAGCGCTTCACGCAAGCGCTCGTTGGCGCACGTGTCGATCGCCACGGCCAGGGCCTTGCGCAGCGTGACGCCGGCAGCGACCATCGTTGCCAACGAGCGGAACAGGATTGCGAGCGATCTCCGGTCTACCCGCCCGAGAAACACGAACGAGCGTACCACCCCTCGGGTGGAGTCTATCGGTTCGAGCGAGGTGACGTAGAGCGAACGCCCGTGCAGGTGCGCTAGCGCGTGCTCGACCGATTCCGCCTCGAGCGTGCCGCGAAGGGACCGCCCCAGGCGCGTTCGCGCGGCATAAACGTATGCGCTCGTCATGCCGTCGCCCCGCGGAGCAACGCCAACAGTTCGTCTCCCCGGTTTGTTTGACGCAGCGCTTCTTCGATCTCGATGTCGCGGGAAGCCACGAGATCGCAGAGATGCTGTTCGAGCGACTGCATACCGAGATCGCGGCCCGTGGAGATAACGTTGCGAAGGTGATGGCTCTTTCCCTCGCGGATGAGGGCTCGAACGGCGTCGCTCGCCACCAGCACTTCTGCGGCGACTCGCCGTCCGCGCGGCGCGAGACAGCGCACCAGGCGCTGACAGCAGACGCCGAGGAGCACGTTCGCAAGGGTGCTTCGAACCGCTCGCTGCTCGCCCGCATCGAAGGCGTCGACGATCCGGTCGATGGTCTGCGGAGCGTCGCCGGTATGCAACGTTGTTAAAACGAGGTGCCCCGTTTCGGCGGCAAGGAGCGCCGCGCGCATCGTCGCCGCATCGCGCATCTCGCCGATCAGAATCACGTCCGGATCGCTACGTAACGAGGCGAGTATGGCATCGGCGCAATTCGCAACGTCCCGGCCTACCTGCCGCTGAGTCACCAGCGATTCCTTTCCGCGATATCGAAACTCGATCGGGTCCTCGACACAGATAATTCGACGTTTGCCCACGGCGCTCAAATAACGAACGGCGCCGGCTAACGACGTCGACTTTCCACTTCCGGTCGGCCCGGCGAAGATCAGCAAACCGTGAGTTTTGTTGAGGAGGCGTTCCACGATCTCCGGCAGGCGTAAGGAGTCGAGCGCCGGCACCTCGCTAGGGAGCAAGCGAAACGCAAGCGATGTCCCCGCGTCGATCGTACTCGCGTGCAACCGCAGCGTTCCGATGTCCGGATACTCTACGGTCGCGGTGATATCGGCGTCGTGCGCCAGCCGCGTACGCTGCCCCTGATCCAACGCCAAACGCAGCATCTCGGCGATCTCTGAGGCGGTGACGGGACTCGTTCCTAAAAGAGCGAGTTCTCCGCCCGTGCGAATAGCCGGAACCAATCCCGTAACGATGTGCACGTCGGACGCGCACCGGTCCTTCGCAACGCGCAGCGCCTCCCATAGCCGCAACGATGCGAACGCTTCGCTCTCTGAAACGCTCACGAGCCGAGGACCCGATGCACCTCATCGATGCTGGTTTCGCCTGCCCCTACGCGTTGGGCGGCATGCGCGGCCATCGGACTGAAGCCATCTTCAAGCGCCAACGCGCGGAGATTGGCGGACGATCCTTCGGCACCGATCCGTGCGCGCATCTCATCGCCGACGCGCAAGCCTTCGAAAACGGCGACACGCCCGCGATACCCGCTGAACGCGCAATCGACACAACCGCCCGCATCGAAGATTGGGGCAGGTCCCAAGTTCAAAGCGGCGCGTTCGTCCCTCGTGGCTAGACGCGATATTTTGCACGCTTCGCACAGCCGGCGCAGAAGGCGCTGGGCAATGATACCGGTCAACCCCGCGGCGATCGTATGTCGCGGGATGCCGAGCTCGAGTAGCCGTTCGACGGTACGGGGTGCATCGCTGCTGTGAAGGCTGGTCATCACCAGTTGTCCCGATAGTGCCGCGGACATCGCGACGCCGGCGGTTTCCTTATCGCGCATCTCGCCGACCATAATAACGTCGGGGTCTTGCCTCAGGAAGGATCGTAGCGCCAGAGCAAACGTAAGGCCGGCACGTGCGTTGACTTGGACTTGAACGACGTCGTCGATGCGCGCCTCAACCGGATCCTCGACCGAGCAAAGGTGCTCGCGCGCGCCGCCGCGTTCCGCGAGCGAAGCGTAGAGCGTCGTCGTTTTGCCGCTCCCCGTGGGCCCGCAGACGACGATGAGGCCGAAGGGCGCATGCACCATCTCCCGGTATCGCGCGTACAAAGAATGCGGGAGTCCCAGCTCCGAGAGCTTCGGAAGGTTCGAACGCATGTCCAGCAAGCGGACGACGAGCTTTTCGCCGAGCACCGTCGGCATCGACGAGACCCGGGCATCGAACACCCCACGGTCGTGATCGATGTGATAGTGGCCGTCTTGCGGCTGGCGTTTGTCCGCGATGTCCATCCCGGCCAGCAGTTTGATCCGCGAAACGATCTGCCCGAAGAGCGTCGCCGGGACCGATCCGAGCTCGGAGAGGGCACCGTCGATTCTGGCGCGCAGTCGCCCGCCCGATGGGGTCGGCTCGAGGTGCATGTCGGAGGCTCTGCGACTGATGCACAGGCGGTGCATCTCGTCGACCGCCCGGATGGCAGGCGGATCGAGCTCCCCAACCGCCATCCGCTCTCCCGCCCCCGGGGGTAACAAAGACTGGGCCCCCTGCAATAGCGCCACACCCACCTCGCTGTAGCATCATACGAGCAGCATTTTCGGCAGCCCGCTTAGCGAGCGAGCGCCAGTTTGCTACTTATGCCATAGATGCTCCAAAACCGCAATACCGCAGAGGCATGCTCCGCCTTAATGTCCTAGGTTTCTTTTATCGGGGTACTTCAGACCCAGCCGCTCGGGTCCCCTAGCGGGTTCCGGCCAGGCTCCCGGCGGTCTCGATCTCGGCCCGCATTTGGACCCAGCCGCGGAAGTTCGCATGAAAGCCCGTATCGGCGGCGGCCATCGCCACGTGCTCGAAGGGGCTCAGGTGGCGGTCGGTACGCAAGCGTTCGCAGAGTTCGATGTCTTTTTCGACGTCACGTTTACCGTCGTGGGTGAGATACGACACGCGCGCACACCGGGCCGCGCTGATCTTCTTGCGCGTCTCGATATCCAGCGTCTGCTCGTCGCTTTGCACCAGCGGCAGATGCCAATCGCCGTTCGCAATCGTCACGGGCGCGCTCTCGCGCATCGCCTCGCGCATCAATTCGGCGGCAACGCGGATCTCCGGCTGCGCGTTCGGCGAACAACGCAGTTCGAAGAAATTCTCCCACTCCGTCGCGGTGACGATCACCGTATGCCACATGAACGGTTCGAGCAATCGGTTGATGATTTGTTTGTGCACGCGGAAGTGCTGCATCTCTTTCACGCGAGCGATCGCATCGTGCATCGCCGCCAGCCACACCGCTTTCGCGCGATCGGCATCCTCGTGCGTCAGCTCTTCTCCTGCCGACATGCCCTGCTGGTTGCGGCCCCACTCCACCGGCAGCACCGGATCGTTCAGCACGCGTTCGAGGAGTTTGCTGGTCGGAATCGCACGGCTGCTCGCGCTATTGCGCGAGAACGTGCGATGCGTATTGAACTCGGATAAGACGAAGCGGGGGAAGGTCACCTGGAGCGTGGTGAGCCGTACCCCCGCCGGGCTTTGCGAATCCAGGAGTACGCGCGCGTCGAAGCCCATGGTTGAAGCTTAGCCGCGATAGCGTAGGAAAGCGGGCACTTCGATGTCGTCCATGTTCACCGGCGAGACCGTCTCCAGTGTGCCGGTATCGAATGCCAGGCCGCTGCTCGCACCACGGTAGGCGCGCGGCGCGCCGAAGCCGGCCGCCAGCACGGTCACGCGAACGCGTCCGCTCATGTTCGGATCGATCGACGCGCCGAAGATGATCTGCGCATCGGAATCCACCGCACGGCTGATCATCTCTGCCGCTTCGTTCACTTCGTACATCGCCATATCCGGGCCGCCGGTGATGTTGAAGATCACGCCGCGCGCGCCTTCGATCGTGGTCTCGAGCAGCGGCGATGCGATCGCTTTTTGCGCGGCGTCGGCGGCGCGATGCTCGCCCGAACCTTCGCCGATGCCCATCATCGCCGAGCCCGCGTCGGTCATAATCGTTTTGACGTCGGCGAAATCAAGGTTGATGAGGCCCGGCTGCGTGATCAGGTCGCTGATGCCTTGAATGCCTTGGCGCAGCACGTCGTCGGCATACGCGAAGGCTTCGTTCAATGGCGTGCGCTTCTCGATCACTTGCAGAATGCGCTCGTTGGGAATCGTGATGAGCGTATCGACTTTCGCTTCGAGCTCGGCGATGCCGTGCTCGGCAATTTGCATGCGCTTGCGGCCTTCGAACGCGAACGGTGTGGTGACGACCGCGATCGTCAGCGCGCCGGATTCGCGCGCTAGCTCGGCGATGACGGGCGCCGCACCCGTGCCCGTGCCGCCGCCCATGCCGGCGGTAATGAAGACCAGGTCGGCCCCGTCGAGCAGGAGCGAGAGATCCTCGCGCGATTCTTCGGCGGCTTCGCGGCCGAGCGTCGGGTTTGCACCGGCTCCCAAGCCGCGCGTCATGCCGGTGCCGATCTGTACCGTATTCTCGGTCTGCGCGTTTCGCAGCGCCTGGACGTCGGAGTTGATCGAAAAGAATTCGACGCCGGAGAGACCGGCCTCGATCATGCGATTGATGGCATTGCAACCGCCGCCGCCGATGCCGATGACCTTGATCGTTGCGGCATGCTCGGGAACGTAACGTCGTGAGTCGGCCATGTCGTGATGCTCCTGCGAAGAGAACAGTGCTAATTGGTCCAGGGGATTCCCCGCCGTGCCGCGCACGCCGGGCGGATTGCGATCTAGTTCCACAGCTCCACGAGCCACTTGCGGATCTTGGCAAAGAGCGAGCCCGCGCCGCGCCGCGCGCCCTCGCTCGGTTCGTACTCGCCGTTTGCCGCGAACATCACCAAACCGATCGCCGTCGAGAATTGCGGCATGGTGATGGCGTCGGTCAGCCCGCCGATGCCCGAGGGCGTACCGATGCGCACCGGCAATCCGAACACGTCCTCGGCGATGGGCGCGATGCCCGGCAGCAGAGCGCCGCCGCCGGTCAGCACCACTTCGCCCAATACCAAATCGCGCGGAACGTTTTCGACGATCTTCTGCTTGGCCATGCGCAGCGTCTCGAGCACGCGCGGCACCACGATCGCCTTGAGCTGCTGGGTGGTGAGTTCCTTACTCGTGCGTCCGTCGAGCGTGCGTACGGTAAACGTTTGCGCGCCGTCTTCGATGCCGGCGCCGAATTGTTTTTTCACTTCTTCCGCCTCGGCGAGCGAGGTTTTCAAGCCGAGCGAAACGTCGTTCGTAAGGATATTCCCGCCGACGGGAACCGTCGCCGTATAGATCGCGCTCCCAAGCGAGTACACCGCGATATCGCTGGTGCCGCCGCCGATATCGAGCAGCACGACGCCGACCTGCTTCTCCTCGGGCACGAGCGTCGCCGCGGAGCTGGCCAGCGGTTCGAAGACCAAGCCGGCCGATTCGAGCCCGGCGCGATGCACGCACTTGAGCACGTTGGTGATGAACGTGGTGCCGCCCGTGACGATGTGCGTATCGACTTCCAGCCTGCCGCCGGCCATGCCGACCGGATCCTCGACGCCCTCTTGGCCGTCAACCGTGAAGAATCGGGGCAAGGCGTGGATGATCTGCCGGTCCGCGGGCAGATTGATGATCTTGCTCGCCTCCACCACGCGGCGCACGTCGGCCGAGCCGACCTCGCGATCCTCGCTGATGGTCGCCACGACCGCGCGGTTGTTGGTGCTGCGAATATGCTCGCCGGTGATGCCGACAAAGACCTCGGAGACGTGGACGCCGGCCATCCGCTCGGCCTTCTCCGTGGCGGCCTCGATCGATTTGATCGTGGCCTCCAAATCGACGACGACGCCTTTGCGCATCCCTAGCGACGGGGCTTCGCCAAAACCGACGATTTCGAGCCCGTTCGGGCCTTCCACGGCAACGACCGCACACGTCTTGGTCGTGCCTATATCGAGCCCACAAACGGTCTCGTGCTTCATCCGATACTCACCTAACAATGCCTAGTCGCGTTAACCGCTATATATTGGGGCCGCCTCCGCTAAACCCTACTAGGGATGGGAGATCTTTCCGCGTTGCGCTGGGGGTTGGCGAGGGCTGGCGCAACTCCTTGAGGACAACCTGTGGAGCACTTGCGAACAACCCACAACGGCAGCCCTCATATCTCGCCCTTAACAATTGGATAAAGATTGGAGGCCGGTGGGCCGATTAACCCATGGATATGAATCGACGCCGCACGAGTCTCGAGCGTGGGCTCACGATGGCTTTTGGCCTCGTGATCTTTGTGATGCTCCTCAACCTCCCGGTTATGCTCTGGGCGATGCAGGGCATCACCAGCCAAGCGCAAGTCATCCACGACACGATCGTCAAGGGCCAGCTCGCATACGCCAAGGTGGCGGCCGACGCCGACAGCCTGCGGGCCGCGACGCTCGAAGCGGCGACCAACCCGGATGCCGCGCGCGCGGCAACGCAGCTCGCGCTCGCTAAAACGCTCGTGACGCAGTTCCCGCAAGACGCGCGCAAGATGGTCGAAGTCTTCTGCCCGCAGACCGGCGGCAAGGGCGCGGCTGCCGCGAGCGGCGACGCCACGGCCGGCTGCTCGCAACGCAAAGACTCGATCGGCAAGCTCGTCGACCAATTTAACACCAGCGCGAGCGCGTTCGATTTTCAAGCGCTCTCCGCGGTGAGTTTACTGCAACAAAACAATCGCGCAGGCGCGCTCCAGCAGATCAACGGGCCGTCGTCCGCCGCCTACGAAAAGCAGAGCGCCGACGGTCAAGCGATGCTCAACGATTTGAGCGCCCTTGCGGATTCGCGCTTTAACGATCTAATTCGCGCGCGTAATCTCGGCCTCGGCGTCCTCATCGCCGGAGCGATTGCGGCCCTGCTCATTGCAGTCGGCTCGATGACGTGGTTGCGCAGGATGATGTTGCGCAGCATCGGCCGTTGCGTCGACGTGTTCGAAGCGATGGGCAACGGCGATCTCTCCAAGCGCGTCAATTGGAACGGGCGCGACTTGCTCGGGCGCTTGGGGCAAGGCGTCGATGAACTCGGCGACCGTCTCTCGGCCATGATTTTACAGATCCAACGCGCTTCGTTTACGGTGCAGACGGCCTCGCAGCAGAGCAATCACATCGCGGTCGAAGTGGAGAACCGCGTGAAAGAAGAGCTCGCGGCGCTCTCCGAGGCGCTCACCTACTCGGGCGATCTCGCCAGCGCCTCGGGAACCGTTGCCGACAACGCCGAGGCGGTTGCGCGGCGCGTCTCCGATATCTCCAGCGCGGTCGCCCAGATGACGGCATCGATCCAGGAAATGGATCAGAATCTGCTCAATCTCGCGACCGTCGTCGAACAGGCCGTCGCCAACACGCAAGAGATGTCGGCGTCCATCGTGCAGGTCGCGGGAAATGCCGACCGCGTACGCTCCGAGTCGAACGTTACCGACCAGCAAGTCCGCGAGGGCCGCAACGAAGTTCTCGCGCTCTCCAAAGGCATGGGCTCGATTAGCGACACCGTCCGCGACGTCGTCACCGAGATGCAGAGCCTGGACGGCGCGTCGCGTCAGATCGGCGAGGTCCTCGGGCTGATCGAAGAGATTGCCGACCAAACGAACCTTTTGGCGCTCAACGCCGCGATCGAAGCGGCCCGCGCGGGCGAGCACGGCCGCGGCTTCGCGGTCGTAGCCGACGAAGTCCGCAAGCTGGCCGAGAACTCCGCCAGCTCGACCAAACAGATCGGCCAGCTCGTCGCCGACATCCAAAAACGCACGACGGCGGTACTCGACCGGACCGCCCGCGCAAATACCTTGGTTCAGAGCAACGCCGAGTCGGCTCGAAGCGTTACGTCTATGATCGAAGCGATCAGCACGCGCGTCACCGAAGTCGCGCAGCTGGTCAGTGAGATTAGCGTGGCAACAACCGAACAGGCGCGGGCCTCGGAGGAACTCGCCAAGGCGAGCGAACAGATGGGCGCGATGACGCATGAGGCGGCGGCGACGATGCGCGAACAGGCGATAACGTCGAACCAAATCCTCGAAAGCGTCTCGGAAATCGAGAACCGGACCGCTCAGGTGGCGCGGGCTTCCACCGAACAGCAGACGGCCATCGGCGCGCTTGGAACGCGGATCAAGCGGTCGAGCGATCTCGGAAGCAAGAACTCCGAGGCGATCGGCGGCATGGCCGCTAGCTCCGACGAAGTCCATTCCCAGGCCACCTCGCTTCGCGAGCTGGTGGGGCAATTCGATACCGGCTCGCAGGCCGAATTTACCGACTCGGAAAAAATTAGGCGCCAGGCCCTGGAAGACCCCGGGGCAATTGCGCTATCATCTTAGGCTACCGATTCTTCTCGTTGGAGTAACCGTGCAAAAGAACATCGCTATCCTGTCCCTCGTGGCTGCCTGCCTGCTGCCGACCGCGGCCCTCGCGGCAACGATCGATGCTTCGTTGATTCCGGACGGCACCTATACCGTCAAGGTCGAGAAGGTCGTGGATTCCAAGCATATTACCGTGGCTATGGACAACGGGGCGGAAACGACCCTGGGAGCCGGCCGCCCCACGGTCGATTTCAGCAAGGTCAAGGCGAACGATCAAATCAAGTGCTCGATCATCAAGGGCGCAGTGGTCGTTTATCTCGACATGAACGCTCACTAGCAGAGAGCTCTCACCAACCGGAGCGAGGGGCAGCCGAAGCGGCCGCCCCTCGCTTTTTTACGCCCGCACCCCTACTTGTACACGACGACCGGCGTGGTGGGAGCACGGAGGTCGAGCGCCGCGATCGGCCGATGCGAGCGCGAGACTTGCGCCACGATGGGATCGATCAGCGCGATCTTTGCGGCGAAATTTCTCGGCCCTCCGAGCTTGACGTCGATGCCGTTGCGGAGCACGATCGCCAGCTCGCCGAAACGATCGTAGCGAAGTTCGCGCGTGACCACATTTGCGCGCGCGAGCGCCAGTGCGTCGTCCCGGAGCCGCAGGACGGCCGGATCCGTTACGAAGCTCCCCGGCGTTAGCGGCTGCGCCGTGCGGACGACGATGATCGGTAGCGACGGGCTCGCGTCGCCTGACGCCAGTACCCGCAGGGCGCTATCGACGATCGCATGCCCTTGCGGCGAGACCAGCGTAGCGAACGGCTCCCGCTCCTGCACGACGACCGTGACGTTGGCGGGCAACGAGCGGCGTACCGCCGCGCTCAGGATGTAGGGAATCGTTTCGATGCGCGCATCCATGCGCGCCGTATTCTGCAGCCATACGTTCCGATGGGAGGCGATTGCGGCGTGCTTGAGGATATCGGCCGCACTCACCACGCGATTCCCCACCACGGCGGTCGCGTGCGGATAGAATCCGGGCCACGAAGCGAGGGCGAATCCGCCGGCAGACGCGGCGATCGCCAGCGCTACCGTCGCGATCCAGAAGCGGCGGAGCCGCGCCGCGGCCGAGCGCTTGCGACGCCGGGCGGTTTTCGGCAGATCAGCGCCCACGTGCCGGGGCCTCGTCACTCAGGACCGCACGTTGGATCGCTTCGACCACACCGTCGTTCTCGACGTCGCCGACGACGATGTCGGCGACGGCCAACAGTTCCGGCGGCGCGGAGCCCATCGCAATCGCGAGCCCGGCGGCGCGTAGCAGCGGCGCGTCGTTCCACGAATCGCCGATCGCGACGACGTCGTTCATCGCGAATCCCAGCCGCGCCGCGACGAATCGCAATGCATCGCCCTTATCGACGCTCGGGTTCAAGAACTCGACGAATTCCGGATAACTGCGGGTGACGTACGCGCGCCCCTTCAGAAGCTCGTGCATGCGATCGGCGAAGAGCCGAGCGGTCTCGCCGTCGGTGACGACGACGGCTTTGGTGGCGTCGCTCTGCGCGAACGTTTCCTCGAGCGACGCCACGACCACCGGCTCGATCCCCGCCAACTGGGCGTACATATCGGAGAAACGGTTGCTCGCCTCGCTGTAATAGACGTCGTTGCGATAGAGCTGCACGTATAATCCCGCGCGTTTCGCCTCTGCGACGACCTCTAACGCGGCCGTATTGGCGAGCGGCATGTCGCGTAACACTTCGTCGGTATCGGGATCCACGATCGCGGCCCCTTGATAGCAGACGATCGGCGCGTCGAATGCCAATTGGCGCGCGAATCCTACGGCGGCACGATACATGCGCCCGGTCACCAGCATTCCGACGCATCCGGACGATCGCATCTCCGCCACGGCATCGCGGACGCGCGCCGAGATCGACCCGTCCCGCCCCACCAGCGTACCGTCGATGTCGAATGCGACCAGCTTCGGTGCGAGAGCGCTCACTGGCCGCTCCGCATCCGCGCGGTCTGCGCGTGCTGCGAAAGCCCTTCGAATTCGGCCAGGGCCGCTAGGGGCGCCGCGTCCGCAATCATGCGTTCGCGGCTATTCTCCACCACGGAGAACGTCCGCACGAAATCGGAGAGCGCGAGCCCCGACGAAAAGCGCGCGGCGCCCGACGTCGGGAGCACGTGGTTCGTGCCCGCGAGATAATCGCCGCAGGCGACCGGCGTCATGTCGCCGGCAAAAACTGCGCCGGCATTGCGAACGAACGGCAGATACTCCGACGCGTCGCGCACCTGCAGCGAGAGATGCTCCGGTGCGAAGCGCTCGATCACCTCAAAGACTTCCCGGCGGGAGGCGGCATGAATCAAGAAGCACGAGCGCTCGACCACCCGAGCGATGATCTCGCCGCGCGGCAGCGTTCCGACATCCAGCAGATCGAGCAGTTGTGCGACCGCATCGAGCAACGATCGGGACTCCGAAACCACGGCGACGCGAGCGAGCGGATCGTGTTCGGCCTGCGCGAGCAACTCGCCCACAACGAACTCGCTGCTTGCGCCCTCGTCCGCGACGACCAGCACCTCGGATGGGCCGGCCAAGCCGTCGATGGCGCAGACGCCGTACACCGAGCGCTTCGCCTCGGTCACCCAAACGTTCCCCGGCCCCACGATCTTCTCGACGGCCGCGATCGATTCGGTGCCGTATGCGGCGGCCGCGATCGCATGCGCGCCTCCGACGGCGTAGAGTTCGTCGACGTCGCATAGGCTGCACGCGTAGAGGACCGCCGGGTGTACGCGCCCGTCGCGCTGCGGCGGAGTCAGGACGACCACGCGTCCGACCCCGGCAATCTTCGCGGGCACGACGCCCATGATGACCGAGGAGGGTAACGCGGCGGAGCCGCCCGGAACGTACGCGGCGATCGCGTCGAGCGGCCGGGAACGAAATTCGTACGTCGTTCCATCCTCTTCGGTATAGCGAACGTCATCTCGTCGTTGCCGCGAGTGAAAGTTCGTAACGCGCCGCTTCGCCAGCGCCAGGGCATCCGCAATCTCCGCCGGCACCAGGGTTCTGGCCCTATCGTGCATCGGTATCGGAACGCGCAATTTCGAGATATCGAACGACGGGTCGTCGAAACGTCGCGCGTACTCGACCAGGGCCGTATCGCCCCGGCGCCGCACGTCGGCAAGAATCGCGGAAACCGCGATGGTGACGCTTGGATCGGGCTGCCATCCGGAGCGATAGAGCGGGTAGAGGCGAGCGCGGTCGCTCGCGAGCAGGACGTTCATGCTTTCTGGTGGCTCCCTTCCAAGCGCCGAACGAGGCTGAGTAGCGCATCGTATTTCGCGCGAAACCGCACCGGATTGACGACCAGCCGCGCCGAGGACGTCGCGATCTCATCGACGATCACCATATCGTGCTCGCGCAGCGTGTTACCGGTCGCAACCAAATCCACGATGACGTCGGCAAGCCCGACGAGCGGTGCGAGTTCGACGGAGCCGTGCAACGCGATGATTTCGCACGGAAGGTCGCGATCCGAAAAATAATTTTGGGCGGAGCGCTTGAATTTGGTAGCAACGCGCAGAAACGTGGGATAGCGTTCGCCTTCGTGGTAGCGATCTTGGCGCCGAGCCGCCACCACGAGCCGGCAGGCTCCAAAATGCAGGTCGGCAAGCTCGCTTACCGATCGATCCGTCTCCCACAGCGTATCTTTGCCGACGATCCCGCAATCGGCAGCCCCGAACTCCACGTAGGCCGGAACGTCCGTCGGACGCAGCAGCAGCAACTCGGTCTGCCCGTCGTCGGCGAACACGGTCAAGCGCCGTCCGACGCGGGTGGGAACGGCGATGCCGGCCTCACGTAAGCGTTCCGCGGCTTCGTCGTACATGCCGCCCTTCGGCAGGGCGATCACCAGGCGTTGATTCATCGCGACTCTCCGAGACGGATCTCTTCAACCGCATCGCCGTTAGCAATGATGACGCGCGGTATCTCCTTGTGCCGCGCGTACGCGAGCAGCGCTTCGCGGTCTAGGCCGCGCACGTCGATGCGCACGCGTAAACCCTTCGCCCGCTCCCTGCGCGCGATCGCCGCCGAGCCGCACACCAGCACGTCGACATCGTTGCGCGGCAGCTCGATTTCTCGCCGGCGTTCGAGCGCCAAAAGAATCCGCTCGACCCCGACCATCCAGCCGACGGCCGCGACGTCGTAGCCGAATCGCGGCAGCAGTGAATCGTAACGTCCCCCGCCGCACAACGAGAAGCCGAGATCGTCGACGTACCCTTCGAAGACGAACCCGGTGTAATACTCCAAATCTCCCAGCAACGCAAAATCCAACTTGATCCGTTCGCGGTAACCCAGCTCCTGCGCCAACGCGAGAATCGATTCGATCCGCGCGAGCCCCGCTCGCGATGGCGGCGTGGTGCACAGCGGACGCAGGTGCTCGATCGCATCGCGATCCCCGCGCAACGTCGAAAGCCGGACGACGTCTTCGCCGAACGC
>DAHUXY010000064.1 GCA_027315505.1 Vulcanimicrobiota bacterium
GCGCCCGTCCGACCAGATCTTCGGCCGGACGCTGGTGAGCGGGCCGCGGGATCAACGCGTGGTGGCGCTCACCTATGACGACGGCCCGAACCCGCCGTACACGAATGCTATTTTGAGCATCCTCGAGTCCGAGCACGTCCACGCGACGTTCTTCGTCGTCGGACGAGCGGTCGCGGCATACCCGGGCGTCGTGCGACGTGAAGCCCGCGACGGCGACGCGCTGGGGAACCACACGTGGAACCACGCCCATTTGATCGTGATGGATCCCGGACAGGTGCGTACGACGCTGGCGCGAACGAGCGCCGCGATCTTTGCGGCTACCGGCATCCACGTTCACCTGATGCGGCCGCCGTACGGCGCTCGCGATTGGGCCGTCCTTTCCGAGGCCCGCCGCTTAGGGTACGTGCCGGTCATGTGGTCGGTCCCGCTGGCCAAAGACTGGGAGTATCCGCCCGCTCGCGTCATCGCGGCCCGCATTCTTCCGCACGTGAGCGACGGTTCGATCATCGTTTTACACGACGGCAACCGAGGCATCGTATGCGCCGGGTCGAAGCTTCCGCCGCGCACGTGCGACCGGCGCGCTGATATCGATGCCACGCGTCTGATCGTCGACGCGCTCAAACGCCGGGGGTTCCGTTTTGTGACGATTCCGCAATTGCTCGCCCTGCGGCACGTCGCTATGCGTACAGGCGCCCACGCAGCCGAATGAAACCATCGACGTGCTTGCCGTTCGGATCCCGGTGCGTCCAATGAACGATCGGCATCTTCCCCGGATCGTGCACCATTTCGCCCTGTACCTCGACGCGGTCGCCGCAACGGACCGGTACGCGCGGGGCGAGCGCGACGTTGTCGATGACGTCGATCGGCCCGGCCGGCGATTGGGCCGTGAATTCCTCGTGCGTGCAGTGGGTGCGCGTCCCGTAGAAATACGATGCGGCCGAAGTGACCGTCGCATTGAAACGCACCTCGGCGGGCGCGGTCGACGTATAGGCGCTGGAGAGAGTCATCGGTGTGCCGCTCCTTGCAGGCCTCGCTCTTTCCCCTCAGCGGGCCGGGGGCGCTAGGGGCGATGCGGACGATCGCCACGGAGCGTTTGCGCTTGGTCCCGGTTACGGTGAAGAATGCGAACGTTCTCTGGAACGTGCTGCAGCAGCCGGATCTGCGCGAGCATCAGGATCTCCCCGACGTCGACGCCGAGCAATTCGCGCGCATGGTCGCGGCGCGGCCGGTGGCGATGCGACCCGGCGCGCACGGGCGTTTCGAGTGGTTGATCTACCGGCGAGGCGAACCCGATCCGGCCGGCTGGGTTTCGCTGCGCATCGGCGACCGATCGACGACCGTCGCCGAGATTGGGTACAGCGTTCTGCGGGAGCAGCGGGGGCGCGGGTTTGCGGCGGAGGCCGTCGGCGCGCTGGTTGATGAGAGCTTCGGTCGCGGGCACTTGCGGCGCGTGCGGGCGTACTGCGTTC
Organism: Vulcanimicrobiota bacterium; assembly: GCA_027315505.1. Taxonomy (GTDB): domain Bacteria; phylum Vulcanimicrobiota; class Vulcanimicrobiia; order Vulcanimicrobiales; family Vulcanimicrobiaceae; genus DAHUXY01. Next base: position 1,470 of record DAHUXY010000064.1, read on the forward strand.
CCGAGAATATGCCCTCGCGAACGGTGTTAGCTCGCACCGGCTTCGAACGCGACGGCGTCCTTCCGAACGGAGCGACGGTTCAGGGGCGAGCGGTCGACGTTCTGGCCTTCGTCATCGAACGCGAGGCGTGGGAAGCGCGGCGCAAGCCGCGCGGCTAGCGATCTTCGGGCTCCCATTCGATGCTGATGCCGGCCTGCGCCGCGCCATAGTAGCGGGTGGCGTCGCCGCGCAGATACGCGAGCAGCGGGCGGCGCACGACCTCCGCCATCGCGAGTTCGCCGAGCCGGTCGAGCGCGACCCAGCCCGCGGTTACGACATGGTCGCCCGTCGCCGGAAGGCGGACGTCCGCGCCTTCAACGCTCACTTCAAAGATCGCGGCGACGAAATGGCGATCGCTATCGTAGCTTTCGTTGACGTATGCGAGGCCACCACAGCGCGCCCGCAGAGCGGTCTCTTCGAAAAATTCGCGGACGACGGTCTCGCGTAAGAGTTCGGGCGCTTCCTGACGGCCGCCGGGGAGATTCCACAGGCCGTTCGGGTACCCGGCGTATCGCGAAGCCACCAGCAGTATCCGGTCTTCGTGCAGCGCGAGGCCGTGAGCCAGGTGGACGTGCTGCATGGTCATGAGCGAGCGGCTTCGCTCGTTTACCGGAAACTCCGCCGCCCGCTGCGAAGGCTGGGCCGATGAGCGTTCGGGTCGAGATATTCGACATCCGGGATGGGGACCGCATGCGCGAAGCGATGGCGATTCGCTTTGCCGTTTTCGTGGACGAACAGGGCGTGCCGGCGAACGAAGAGATCGACGCTCACGATCGAACCGACGTCGCCGCGCTCCACGCGTTGGCATACGACGGCGCGTTGCCGGTGGCTACCGGACGCTTCTTTCTCCGCCGCGACGGGGCCGCGCAGATCGGACGCATGGCGGTGCTGCCGGGCGCTCGCGGGAGCGGGGTGGGACGGATGGTCCTGGACGCCCTCATGGCCGAGGCGCGTGGGCGCGGCATCGCGCGCGCCGTGCTCTTCGCGCAAACCCACGCGCTCGGGTTTTACGAGCGCGCCGGGTTCGCGGCCTACGGCGAGCCGTTTCTCGACGGCGGCATCGCGCACGTCGCGATGGAGCGAACGCTGTAACCGCTACTCGGCCATCATCGCGGCCGCCGCGGCCGCGGCCGCCGCCTCGCGCCGGGGCGAGCGCATGAAGAGCACCAGCGGAATCGCGATCAGGAAGACGACGGCGCAAAACTGGAAGAGGTAGTTGTACGCGATCATCGTGGCTTGTTGCGCCACGAGTTGCGTGAGCGTGGAGATCGAAACGCCGTGCGTCTGCGTCACGCCGGAAGCGAGTTCGTTCCACGCGATGGCCGTGTGCCGCTCGAGGAGCGTCGTGAGGATCGCGATGCCGAAACTTCCGCCGAGTTGCCGGACCAGGGAATAGACGCCGGTCGCGTTCGCCATCTCCGCCATCGGAATGACGCCGAGCGAAACGGTGGAGAGCGGCACGAAGAGGAAGCCGAGGCCAAGCCCTTGGACCACGCGCGGCCAAAAGATGTTCCAGTAATCGGCCTGCGTCGTCAACCCGCCGAGCCACCACGTCGAGAGCGCGAACATCAGAAAACCGAACGCGATCAGCGCCCGCGGGTCCGTGCGATTGACGAGTCTCCCCGCAAGGAGCATGCTGATCGCCGTCGCTCCCGCGCCCGGCATCAGCGCCAGCCCCGTATCGAACGCGGTGAATCCCAGCGTCGTTTGCATGAAGAGCGGGAGAATCAGCGCGGTGCCATAGAGCCCAAACCCGCTGATGACGCCCAGAATATTCCCAATCGTATACGAGAGGTATCGAAAGACCCGCAGATTGACCAGCGGTTCTTTATCGCGCAGCACCTTCCACACGAAGATCGTGAGCGTCACGACCGAGGTGATCGTCAGGAGCGTGATGGTTGAAGAATTGAACCAGTCGTCGTGTTGGCCTCGTTCCAATACGTATTGCAGCGATGCCAGGCCCGCCGTCATCAGCCCGAGTCCGGTCCAATCGATGCCGCTCTTGGGTTTTTCGATGTACGACGGATTGGGGATGAACGCGAGGGTCATCACGACCGCGAGAATCCCGATCGGCACGTTGATGAAGAAGATCAGCGGCCAACTCGCATTGTCGACGATATAGCCGCCGAGCGTCGGCCCGATCGCCGGGCCGACCATCGCGCCGAGTCCGAAGATCGCCATGGCGGCGCCGCGTTTTGCGGCGGGATACGTTTCGAAGAGGATCGCCTGCGCCGTCGGCTGGAGCGCTCCGCCGCCAAAGCCTTGCAGCACGCGATAGAAGACGAGTTGCCAAATGCTCGTTGCGGTCCCGCACAGCAGCGACGCGATCGTGAAGATCGCCAGGGATGCGGCGTAAAAACGCTTGCGGCCGAGATATGCGGTGAGCCAGCCGTTGAGCGGCATGACGATGACGTTTGCGAGGATGTAGCCGGTCGCAACCCAGGAGACTTCGTCGGTCGATGCGCCGAGATTGCCGGCGATCGTGCCCAGCGCAACGTTCACGATGGTCGTGTCGATGATCGCCATAATGACGCCGAGCATCACGGTGATGGTGATCAGCATTTCGCGCGTGGAACCGGGCGCGGCCGCATTCGCTGAAGGGTGCGCCGGGGAATTCTTCAAGGTCGCCTGCATCGTTTGAGTGTTTAACCTGCTAACTATCTACCCGGTTGCACCCGCACATGCCTGCGCGGTCCTGCGCGGCGGGCCTTCGCGCTGCAGGCTGGCGCATTCGAGGCGTGCAATCGCCCGACGAGATGTTAGCATTACGATACGATCGCATCGGCGAGCCGGCCGAGGTTCTCGGCGCAGTCGAAGTACCCAAGCCCGAGCCCGGCGCGGGTGAAGTGCGCCTGCGCGTGCTGCGCTCGCCGATTCACAATCACGATCTTTCGACGATTCGCGGTACGTACGGCGTGAGACCGGCCCTCCCGGCGACCGGCGGGACCGAGGCTTTGGGGCGCATCGATGCGGTGGGCGCCGGCGTGACGTTGCCGATCGGCGCGCGCGTCTCCGCCATGATCCAAGGAGCGTGGGCCGAGTACTCGATCGCGCCGGCCTCGCAGTGCGTGCCGATGCCCGAAGCGCTCGACGACGACGTCGCATCGCAGCTGATGGCCATGCCGCTCTCCGCGTTGATCCTGCTCGACGATTTGCGCGTCGAACGCGGAGCGTGGATCGTGCAGAACGCAGCCAACGGAGCGGTCGGGCGTATCCTCATGCGGCTGGCGCAAGCGCGCGGAATCAACGTTATCAATCTCGTGCGCCGGGAGAGTTCGGCCGAGGAGTTGCGGGCGTTCGGCGCCGAGCACGTCGTCATAACCGAGGGGCATGATTGGGCCGCCGAAGTTCGGGCCATCGCCGGCGACAACCCGATCGCGCGGGTGATCGACTCGGTGACGGGGCCGCAATCGATCGAGCTTCAGCGGATACTCGGGCGGCGCGGCGAGTACGTAATATTCGGTGGCCTTGCCGCTGCCGCGATGCGGTTGGATCCGGGCCTGATGATTTTCAACGAAACGGTGGTGCGCGGGTTCTGGATGACGGCTTGGATGTCGCGCGCTTCGCAGCAAGAGCGCGCCGCGGCCGTACAGCAGATTTTCAGCCTCGCCCTTACCAACAATTTACCGTTGCCCGTGAGCGCGATCTTTGCCCTCGCGGACGGCCAAGCCGCAGTGCTTGCAGCCGAGCAGCCGGGGCGTCCCGGGAAGGTGCTGCTCGCGCCATAAGGCGACGACGGCGCGCTCGCGCTATGGTATGATCCGGGCATCATTTTTTCGGAAAACCCCTGAGGATACCATGGGCGGCCTAGGCAATCATCCATCCCACCCGTACGCGATTCAAACCTTCGCATTTTTCGCGTCCCTGCTCATTCCGGGGAGCGCCTTTGCGTTGCTGTTCGGCGCTTGGTGGGAGCAGCGGCGGCGCAAGCGGCCGCGCAAGGCCGGTTCGGCCGTCCCGGCGAGTGCCATCGGTTCGCGTTTCCTCACGCAGGGCGACTGACCCGGCGCGAAACGCGCCGCTTTCCCATCTGCGCGAGGTATTTCCGATATCTCCACCGATATCGATGCAATAGTGCGCTTGCATCGCCATGTGGAAAAGAGATGTTGTGAACGGTAGCCGTCGAGCTTTTGCGGTCGCTTTATTGGTTTTGGCGTTTGCCCTTGCGAGGGCGGGCAGTTCGGCTCAGACGCTTGCCGATGCGACGCTTGCATCGCTGCATTTTCGCAACATCGGTCCGCTCTCCGGGCGCATCGATGCCGTCGCCGGCGTGGCCGGCGATCCTACGGTGTACTACGCCGGCGGTTTGGGGGGCCTCTTTAAATCCGCCGACGGAGGCGTAACGTGGAACTCGGTCTTCAACGGCAAACCGGTCAGTTCGATCGGCGCGATCGCCGTCGCTCCCTCTGACGCGAACGTCGTGTACGCCGGTACCGGCGAAGCGAATCTTCGCAACGACGTGGCGTTTGGCGACGGCGTCTGGCGTAGCGCCGACGCGGGCAAGACGTGGTCGCATGCGGGGCTAGCGGATACGGGCCACATCGGCGCCATTGCGGTGGATCCTCACAATCCCAATCGCGCGTTCGTCGCCGCGCTCGGAAACGTATACAAGCCGAGCGAAGATCGCGGCGTCTACCGTACCATCGACGGCGGCAAAACGTGGACGAAGGTGCTGTATACCGATGCTCGCACGGGCGCTTCGAGCATCGCGATCGATCCGGCCGATCCGGACGTCATCTTCGCGGGCATGTGGGAAGGCTGGCGTAATCCCTATCACCTCAATAGCGGCGGCCCGAGCGACGGCATGTACGAATCGACCGACGGCGGCGACCATTGGACGCGCCTGCAAGGGCATGGATTGCCGGCTTCGGTGATGGGGCGCATTGCGATCGCCTTCGCACCAAGCGATCCGCAGCGCATCTACGCCTTGATCGAATCGTCGCGCGGTACGCTCTGGCGCAGCGACGACCGCGGCGCGACGTGGAAGATGGTCAACGCTTCGCACGGCATCGATCAACGTCCGTTCTATTTCACGTCGCTTGCGGTCGACCCGAAGAACAAAGATCGCGTCTATTTTATGTCGGTGCAGATGTGGCGCAGCACCGATGGCGGCATCAAGGCGAGCAAGCTCAAGCGCACCCGCGGCGGTGATTATCACCAACTGTGGATCGATCCGGCCAACGCTTCGCGCATGATTGCGGCCGGTGACGAGGGCGCCGAAGTAAGCTACGATGCGGGTAAGTCGTGGCTGAACGCCTCGATGGCGGTGGCGCAGTCCTACCACGTCGACACCGACGATCGCATCCCGTATACGGTCTGCTCCGAAGATCAGGATTCGGGCAGCGCATGCGGCCCGAGTAACAGTCTCACGAGCGGCGGCATATCGCCCGATGCGTTTTTCGGCGCGGGCGGCGGCGAGAGTGGATGGATCGTCATCGATCGAGCCGACCCCAATCTGATCTACGGCGACGGATACCAAGGCTCGGTCACGCAATACGACCGCCGGACCACGCAATCGCGCGCCATCGACGTTTGGCCTGAAGACGCCATGGGCTGGCCCGCCGCGCCGCTTAAATATCGCTTTCAATGGACCTCGCCGCTGGCCATGTCACCGCAGCATCCGCACCGGTTGTACATGGGCGCCAACCGCATCTTCCAGACCGACGACGGCGGCGCCACTTGGCACGCCATCAGCCCGGATTTAACGCGTGACGATCGCGCGCGCCAGGGCGTCTCCGGAACGCCGATCACGCCGGACAACACCAGCGTCGAATACTACGACGTCGTGTTCTCGATCGCGCCGTCGCCGCTGCGCGATGGAACGATCTGGGCCGGAACGGATGACGGCCGGGTGTGGCTCACGCGCGACGGCGGCGGAAGCTGGACCAACGTAACCCCCGCCGCCCTCAACGACGCTCCGGGTGGGCGCTGGCTGCGAGTCGACTACGTGGCGCCTTCACCGTTCGTCGCCGGCACCGCATATCTGGTGGCGGACGGCCACAAGTGGGGAGATCGCGCGCCGCACCTGTTCGTCACGCGTGACGACGGCCGCACGTGGAGCAGCATCGTGGCCAATCTGCCGGGCGACGCCTACGCGCGCATGATTCGCCCCGATCCGTTTCGCCGCGGCCTCCTCTATGTGGGCACCGAGACCGGGCTCTACTACTCGCTCGACGACGGCGCGCATTGGAATGCGTTCGCGAACCATCTTCCGGTCGTGCCCGTTTACGATTTCACGATTCAGAAGCGCTTCGACGATTTGGTCGTCGGCACGCACGGGCGCGGGATCTGGATTCTCGACGACCTTCATCCGCTCCAGGAACTCGATGCGACGGTGCTCGCGCAGCCGCTGCATCTCTTCACGCTGCGAACCGCCTATCGATACCACCTCCACGGGGCGTACTCGGTCTCGCAATTCACCGGCAGCAATCCGCCGTACGGTGCCGATATCAACTTTTCGTTGAAAGCGGCGCCGGCTAAGGGCGTTCCGGTGCGCGTGCAAGTTCTGGAGGGCGCGCGCGTCATCCGCACGATCTCGGTCAAGAAGCCGCACGCCGGCGTCAACCGCGTGTGGTGGAATCTGCGGTACGACGCCATCAAGCCCGTAAAAGGCTTCGTGCCGTGGGCGAAGGGCGGCTTCGACGGCCCTCGCGTCCTCCCGGGCACCTACACGGTGCGGGTAAGCAGCGGGCCGGCTTCGGCGAGCGGCCGGCTCCGCGTGGCGATGGACCCGCGCGTTCACGCCGGCATGCAAGCGTTGCGCGAGCAGCAGGCCTTCCTGCTGCGCGTACGCGCCGACTTGAGCCGGATGACCGCTTCCATCGATCGCTTGAATGCCCTCAAGGCGCGCGGTGGCCCCAAGGCCGCCAAAGCGGACGCCTTGTTGCATCGTCTGTACAACCCCGAAGTCACCCAAGCCGAGGATGCACTGCGGTACCCGGAGCAGGTCTACGGGCAGCTCAGCTTCTTGGCTTCCTCGGTCGCGTCGGCGGATGCCGCCCCAACGCAGGCAGAGACCCAGGTCCTCCACGTCCTGGAAGGCCAGGCCGATGCCCTCATGGCGGAGGCGGATAGGTTGATGCATCCTTGACGCTCGGCGGCGGGTGGTGTTAGACTACTCTCCTATGCCCTGCGGCGAATAGCCACACTATAAGAAGAAGGGCGAGTCGTGACCGGCCAGCCGGGTCGCGCTCGTTCTCTTTTCGTGCGTTTACGGCTCATGGGCAAAGCGCGCTACCCCTCCACCAAGGTTTGAGAGATATAAAGAATGGCGAAAACGACGGCTCCGAAGTCCCCTGCGAAGAGCTCCGCAGGTGCGAAGGGCAAGTCGAAACGCGCGGCCGCTCCGAGTGCATCGAACGGTTCGTCGGCGATGAACATGTTCCCGATGCCGACCGGCGCGTTTACGATCGAGCAACCGCCGGATCCGGGCCCCAAGCGAAGTCGGTACACGTTCGCGAAAATTTCCGACGTCCTCGAGGTCCCGAACCTCATCGAGCTGCAAAAAGCCAGCTTCGATTGGTTTAAGAACGACGGCTTGGGCGATGCCTTCGCGTCGATCTCACCCATCAAGGATTTCACCGGGAACCTGATCCTCGAGTTCGGCGAGCATTCGCTCGGCGAGCCCAAGTACTCCATTGAAGAATGTCGCGAGCGCGACATGACGTATAGCGCGCCGCTGCGCGTCCGCGTGCGCCTCATTACCGCGGAGTCCGGCGAGATCAAGGGCATTCCGGACCAGGAAATCTTCATGGGCGACTTCCCGCTGATGACGGATAAAGGCACGTTCATGATCAACGGCGCCGAGCGCGTGATCGTGAGCCAGCTCGTTCGCTCTCCGGGCGTCTATTACAGCCAGGATTCCGACACCAACTCGCGCCCGACGTACAACGCGACGATCATTCCGAACCGCGGCGCGTGGATCGAGTTCGAGACCGACAACGGCACCAAGAACGACGAAACCGAAGGCACGATCGGCGTACGCATCGACAAAAATCGCAAGATTTACGTCTCGACGTTCATCCGCGCCCTCTCGCGCCCCGATCTCGGCTACGACTGGGAGAGCGACGACGCTATCCTGGCGCTCTTCGAGGGGTCGCCCCTGATCCAGAATTCCATCGACAAAGACAAAGACATCAAAACCCGCGAAGACGCGCTCAAAGAAATCTATAAGAAGCTGCGTCCGGGAGAGCCCGAGAACGCCGAAAACGCCGAGAAACTGCTCGAATCGCTGTTCTTCGACGAGAAGCGGTACGATTTGGCCGGCGTCGGGCGCTACAAGCTCAACGGCAAATTCCACTACCGGATGGAGAATCCGGATGTGGACGAGCGTTTAAACCAGCCCACGATCGCGATCAACGAGTATAACGGGCTCGAGGAGCCGACGATCGCCACGCGCTGCCTGATGCGCAGCGACATGATCGCGGTGATTCGCCGCCTGATCAAAGTCGCCACCGGCGTCATCGCCAAGGACGACATCGATCACCTCGGCAACCGTCGCGTGCGTTCGGTCGGCGAGTTGCTCCAGAATCAGTTCCGCGTCGGCCTGTTGCGCCTGGAGCGCGTCGTTCGCGAGCGCATGACCGTTCAAGATATCGAAACGGTCACGCCGCAAGCGCTCATCAACATCCGGCCGGTCGTCGCCGCGATCAAAGAGTTCTTCGGATCCTCGCAACTCTCGCAGTTCATGGATCAAACCAACTCTCTTGCGGAGCTCACCCACAAACGCCGTCTCTCGGCGCTTGGACCGGGCGGTCTTTCGCGCGAACGCGCCGGCTTCGAAGTCCGCGACGTCCATCACTCTCACTACGGACGCATCTGCCCGATCGAAACGCCGGAAGGCCCGAACATCGGTCTGATCGGTTCGCTTGCGACGTTCGGACGCGTCAATCGCTTCGGCTTCATCGAAACGCCGTACCGCGTGGTCGAAAACGGCATCGTCACCGACGAAATCGTCTATCTCACGGCGGACCGCGAAGACGAATACATCATCGCTCAAGCGAATACGCCGCTCGACCCCAAGGGAAAGATCGAATCGGATTCGGTCGTCTGCCGCTACGCCGAAGAGTACATCGAGGAACCTGCAGCGCGCGTTCAGTTAATGGACGTCTCGCCCAAGCAGATCGTCTCGATCGCGACGGCGCTCATTCCGTTCCTCGAGCATGACGATGCGAACCGCGCCCTCATGGGCGCGAACATGCAGCGTCAGGCCGTGCCGCTGCTTCGCCCCGACGCGCCGATCGTCGGTACCGGCATGGAGTACCGCGCGGCGAAGGACTCCGGCTCGCTCATCGTCTCGGACGTGGCGGGAGTCGTCACCAACGTCGATGCAAAGGGCATCACTCTTAAGATCGAAGACGGGACCGAAAAACACTTCGATCTGCTCAAATTCGTGCGCAGCAACGCCGGCACGTGCATCAACCAGCGTCCGATCGTCGCCTTGGGCGAAAAGATCGCCGCCGGTCAAGTGCTCGCCGACGGACCGTCGTCGCAGGACGGCGAGCTGGCTCTCGGACAGAACGTGCTGGTCGCGTTCATGCCGTGGGAAGGCTACAATTACGAAGACGCGATCTTGATCAGCGAGCGCATGGTCAAAGAAGATCGCTTTACCTCGATCCACATCGAGGAGTACGAGTGCGAAGCGCGCGATACGAAGCTCGGGCCCGAAGAGATCACGCGCGATATCCCCAACGTGGGTGAAGATGCGCTCAAGGATCTCGACGAGCGCGGCATCATTCGTATCGGTGCGGAAGTGCGTCCGGAAGACATCTTGGTCGGTAAGGTAACGCCGAAAGGCGAAACCGAACTTACCGCCGAGGAGCGTCTCCTGCGCGCCATCTTCGGTGAGAAGTCGCGTGAAGTTCGCGACACCTCGCTCAAAGTGCCGCACGGTGAAAAAGGCAAGATCATCGACGTCAAGGTCTTCTCGCGCGAAAACGGCGACGAACTCTCGCCGGGCGTGAACCATCTTGTACGCGTCTACGTCGCGCAGAAACGCAAGATTCTGCAGGGCGATAAGATGGCCGGTCGCCACGGTAACAAGGGTGTTATCGCCAAGGTCCTGCCTGAAGAAGACATGCCGTACATGGAAGACGGCTCGCCCGTGGACATCGTGCTCAATCCGCTCGGCGTCCCCTCGCGTATGAACCTCGGTCAGATCATGGAAACGCATCTCGGTTGGGCCGCTCGCATGCTCGGGCTGCAGGTTGCAACCCCGGTCTTCGACGGCGCGCACTCCGAAGATATCGCCGAGTGGCTGCAGGACGCCGGCTTGCCGTCCGACGGCAAAACTTGGCTACGTGACGGTCGCACGGGCGATCGTTTCAGCCGCCCGATTACGGTCGGCATGATCTACATGCTCAAGCTCGCGCATTTGGTCGACGACAAGATCCACGCGCGTTCGACGGGTCCGTACTCGATGATCACGCAGCAACCGCTCGGTGGTAAAGCCCAATTCGGCGGCCAGCGCTTCGGCGAAATGGAAGTCTGGGCCCTCGAAGCCTACGGTGCGGCGTACACGCTACAGGAACTCTTGACCGTAAAATCCGACGATGTGGTCGGACGCGTCAAGACGTACGAAGCGATCGTCAAGGGCGAGAACGTCATGGAGCCCGGCGTGCCGGAATCGTTCAAGGTCCTCATCAAGGAGCTGCAGTCGCTAGCGCTCGACGTCAAGGTGCTCACCGAGAATCGCGAGGAGGTCGACATCAAGATCTCCGACGACGATATGGGTGAGCGCGAGCGCCAGGAAATCGGTCTGCTCATGGGTGACGACCAGCCGGTCGTTTCGCAAACGGCGGTCGCCGCCAGCGAGGCGGTTGCCGAAGCCGTCGCCGAGGGCGCCTTGGAAGGCGCCATCGCCGAACCGGAAGAGGAAGAGGAAGAAGAAGAGATCGACGACAGCAAACCGCTGGATGCGATCGCTCCGCTCCCCACGGCCCCTCCGGTGCGAGAACTCGAAACCGACGAAGTGTTCGAAGTGGAGAAGGACGCTGCCGAGGACGACGTTCCCGAAGGCGTCCAAGGCTACGAACTCGAGGAAGAAGAGGACGAAGTCTACGAAGCCGACCGCGATACGTTCGAGGAAGACGAAGAGACGCCGTTCAACGAAGGCAACACGACCGAAGAAGACTTCTAGTCTTCGCGGATGGAATGCCAATGCAAAAGGTCCGGCGATTTCGCCGGACCTTTTGCATTAGGCCAAGAAGTCGCGCGCATGGAGATTCGCCTTGCACAAGCCCAAGATCGACCGGCAATCCTGGCATTGACCGATCGTTTTGCCGAGTTCGAATTGCCGGCGTGGCGAACGCGCGACGAAGTCAACGCGGGTACGCGAAGCCAAGTCGAGCGAGCCCTAGCTGGCGCATCCGATAGATCGCAAGTGCTGGTGGCGGTCGAAGCCGGATGCGTCGTCGGATTCGCATGGATGCTCGTCATCCAGGACTTCTATCGAGGGACCGATATGGCGAAGCTGTCGGAGATTGCCGTCGCCGAAGATGGGCATGGCATCGGCTCGGCGCTCGTCGCCGCCGCGGAAGCGTGGGCGCGCGAGCGGGGCTTGGCGATGCTCGTCCTCAACGTGATGAACGGGAATCTCCGCGCTCGCCGCTTATACGAGCGCGCGGGTTTTGCGCCGGAGTACAGCATGATGGTAAAGCCGCTGTAGCCCAAAGACCGTCGGAAAGGCCCATGCGCCCCGGCAGGCGCGCAGCCCAGGGTAGTGAAGAACAGCGGGTGCTCGGATTGCGGGAACCCGGTGCCATTCATCGGCGAAACACGGTCATCTTTGTGGCGGCGTTTCTGTTATTGTGGCCGCTGGCCAGCTACTCGGCCTGGCATACCGCCCTCGTCCCGGGATTCGGATCGTGGTCGATCGACGCCGCGCTCGACGTCTTGCTTTTCCTGATCCTCGGATGGCGGTGGTCGCCGCTGATTGCGGTTGCGATCGCACTGCGAATCGCGATCGGCGGTGGGCCGGATATGTCGTTAGGCGATCGGGTCCTGGAGCCGGCGATCGCCGGAGCCGGTTACGGCATAGCCACGTGTTGGTTGCTCCAGCGCCTGCGCGTCCGGTTTCCACTCGCGAGCCTGCGCGACGTAGCGTTGTTCGTGGGGTTGCTCGTTCTGGCGGCGCCCCTCGTCATCAATCTCGTCCAAGTGCTCGTCGCGATCGGTTTTCACGATCTCACGTGGGAACGCGCGCTCGTTCATTACGTACGGTTCTTTTCCGGCGATGCGGTCGCGATCATCGTCATCGTGCCCGCCGTGACCGCGTTCCTGGACTGGAATGCGATGCGCACCTCGCTGTTGACGCGGCGCCCGCACGCGCGGCGCGAACTTGCGATCTCGTCGCTTACGACGGCGATCGTGGTGTGCGCTGCATTTGCCATTCGCCCCGTCGGTGGCACCCCCGCGCTGGAACTCGCGTTCGTGCCGCTGGCGGTGTTGGCAATCCGGTTCGGCATGGGCGGAGCGATCGTGGGCATCGCGATCACCGACCTCTCGTCGACGTTGCTGCACTTCGCGCTCAACACGACGAACCTGGATAACACCGAGTATCAGATGTTCTTGTTGGCGTCCGCATTGATGTCGCTCCTATTGGGAGCCGTCTCTTCGGAACGCGACGCCCTGACGGTACGTTTGGAGCGTCGCGCGTACGTCGACGAACTCACGGGTCTACCGAACCGCGAGCCGCTGATCGAGTGGATCGAACGGCATTCGGACGCGTCGATCATCCTGGTGATTCTCGATATCGACGATATGCGGCTGTTGAACGAGGGGGTGGGCCGCGTTAATGCCGACCGGGTGCTTGTAGATCTTGCCGTTCGTTTACGCACGGGGCTGCCGACGTCGTACTACGTTGCGCGATTAAGCGCCGATGAGTTCGCGGTGGCCCTGGTGGACGACCGCAGTCCTCACGCGCTGCTCGCCGAGCTCCGCGGGTTTTTCGAGACGCCGTTCGACGTGGAAGGGTCGCGGATCTTCGTCTCGGTCTCCATCGGGGCCGTCCGGATGGTGAGTTTCAGTTCCGCGGACGACGTGCTACGCAAGGCCGACCTCGCACTGCATCATGCGAAACGCACGCCCACTCGCGGCGCCGTTTATACACCCGAGATGCAGGCCGGCGCCGCGCCCTCGCTGGTCGGCGAACTGCATCGCGCGGTCGAGCGCGACGAGTTCGTCCTATTCTTCCAACCGATCTTCGCCTACGATAGGGACGCGAAGTTTTGGCGCGTGGCCGGAGCCGAAGCGCTCCTGCGGTGGGCTCATCCCGAACGCGGCATCGTCACGCCGGACGGCTTCATCGACATGCTCGAGCGGCTGGCGATTAGCGAACGCGTGGGCTGGAACGTCGTGGACCGGAGCCTCGCTCAAGCGGCGATATGGCGGGCGACGGTACCGGATTTCAAAGTCTGGGTCAATCTCTTTGGAAGGCAAGCCGTCGACCGGGATTGTGCCCGTCGCATGGGTGAGGCGATCTCGCGCGCCGGCCTTCCGAGCGACGTGCTCGTCGTCGAAATCTCGGAGCGGCTCG
>DAHUXY010000010.1 GCA_027315505.1 Vulcanimicrobiota bacterium
TTCCCCGGCTGGGAGATCTACCATGTGAAAGGCTCCCCGGCCGATCCCCAGCGGCTGTATGCATCGCAGAGCAGCAGCTGGTTCGGCCAGGTCGTCCAGCGTTCGAACGACGGTGGTGCCACGTGGGACCCGGTAGGCAACGCCTTCGCGTACGACGGCATTCCCGGAACCCATCAGTGGTACGACGGCACGCCCCACCCATGGGAATTCGCGCGCGTCTGGCATCTGGAACCGTCCCTGCACGACCCGGATACCGTATATGCAGGGGTCGAAGATGCGGCGCTGTTTCGCTCGACCGACGGCGGCATGAATTGGCAGGAGCTCTCCGGGCTGCGCAAGCACGATAGCGGAGCCTCCTGGCAGCCGGGCGCAGGCGGTATGTGCCTGCATACGGTCCTCCTCGACCCCGCGAACGCGCAGCGCATCTTCGTGGCGATCTCCGCTGCCGGCGCGTTTCGCAGCGACGACGGCGGCGCGACGTGGAAGCCGATCAATCGCGGCCTTCGCTCGGAACACAGCCCCGATCCAACCGCCGAAGTCGGCCATTGCGTCCATCGCATCGCCCAACACCCGCAACGCCCGAACGTGCTCTTCATGCAAAAACATTGGGACGTGATGCGCAGCGATAACGGCGGCGACGATTGGCACGAGGTGAGCGGCAATCTGCCGACCGATTTCGGTTTTCCGATCGATCTCCACGCGCACGAGCCCAATACCGTGTACGTCGTGCCGATCACGAGCGATTCGCAGCACTTTCCCTTGGACGGCAAGCTTCGTGTCTACCGCAGCCGCACCGGCGGCGACGAATGGGAAGCGCTGACCAAGGGCTTGCCGCAGAGCGACTGTTACGTGAACGTGCTACGCGATGCGATGGCGGTCGATTCGCTCGATAGCTGCGGGATCTATTTCGGCACCACGGGCGGCCAGGTGTACGTGTCACCCGACGCCGGAGAGCATTGGGAAGCGATCGTTCACGATTTGCCGCCGGTGCTCTCGGTTGAGGTGCAGACGCTCGCATGATTCGCGTCGTGCTCCCCGCCAATCTCCGGGCCCTCGCGCGCATCGAAGGCGAAACCACGCTCGATATCGGCCCGGACGCATCGGTGCGGGCGGTTCTGGATGCGCTCGAGACAGCCTATCCGATGTTGCGCGGGACTATTCGCGACCAGCACACCTTTCAACGCCGCGCGTACGTGCGGTACTTTGCCTGCGAACGCGACCTATCTCACGAGTCGCCGGACGCACCGCTTCCCGCCGAAGTGGCTAACGGGTCCATGCCGCTGCTCGTCGTAGGCGCACTAGCCGGTGGGTAGAGCAAGCGCGAAAACGGATTGCTCGTGAGCCCTGAATCGCTCGGTGCGATCGCCTCGATCGCGACCCTCTTTCTTGTCGCAGCTTCGGCGATTGCGGCCTTGCTCCAGATGCGGCATATGCGAAGCGCAAATCAGATCGTCGCGCTAACGGAAATTCGCGAAACCATCGAATCGCCCGTCTTTCACGCCGCTCTTATCTACGTGTTGCGCGAGTTGCCGAAGCTCTGCGAAGATCCGGAGGCGCGGCGAAAGATGCTGGCGGTTCCACTGCCGCAGGAGTTCGAGCAGGCGCGAACGGTCGCAACCTTCTTCGAGAGCCTCGGCGTATTCGTCAAGAACGGTGCGATCGGACGCACCATTACCTTCGATATGTGGGGCGACGCGATTCGTAACAGTTGGGACCGGCTAGCTCCGTGGATCCTCAATCGCCGCCGCGTCAGCCGTAATGTCGCGCTCTATGAAAATTTCGAATATCTCGCGGTTCTTTGCCACGAATTCAAAAAACGCCACCCAAGGGGGACGTATCCGCCCCGCGCTTCCCGCATGCCGGCCGCAGCGCCCTGGCCGGAAGCCGAGGAACGCGCTTAGGATCGCCGGCTAATTCGTTACGGCTGCGGCCGCCTTATTGAGAGCGCTATCGAACGCGCTGTAGTCACCGCGCGAGAGATCGAAGGAGCCCAATCCGTCGACCGGATCGGCAATCGAGATGCGCACGGTCGGACCGCCGGCGAGCAACAGGACATCGAGCGCGTGCGTTTCCGTCTCCGCCATGGAGCCTGAAGCGATATATTTTTGCGCGTCCGCGTGCCGGGCTTTTTCCCAGAGCCCCAACAGCGTATTGAGATCGCTCTTTACAAAACTATAGGTGAACGTCTGCGAAGGCGTCGTGATGCCGATAATGCCGATCACCTCGGCACCGACGGCATAGTCCGCCACGACGAGCTTCGCATTGCTTGAGGAGAACGAAGAAACCACGTGAAGGCCGTCCGCGGCGCGAGCCGGCAGAGACGGCAAGGTCGCGGTCGCGATTATAGCGACTGCGGTCACTAAAAGACGTTTATACATGGATAGGAGGCTAGCGGCTGTGGGGCAGCTTGTCAAGCAGTCCGAGCGAGGCCCCTCTTTATCACATGGAGGGGATCTCGACGGGAGCGAGCCCGGCAAGCTCGGCCTCGGTGAAGATGCTCGAACGCGTCAGGAAGCGGACGCCTTCACCATTTTCCAGCGAGAACATACCGCCGCGTCCCGGAACGACGTCGATGGTGAGCTTCGTGTGCTTCCAGTATTCGAATTGCGACGCGCTCATGTAGAACGTCGCGCCGCCGATCTCGCCGAGTTTTACGTCTGAACCGCCGACCATGAACTCGCCGAGCGGATAGCACATCGGGCTGCTGCCGTCGCAGCAGCCTCCGGACTGGTGAAACATGAGCGCGCCGTGTTTGGCGCGGAGGCGCTCGATCAAATCGAGCGCCTCCGCCGTCGCATCGACGCGCGTCGCCCGCGCCATCGCTTTAGAAGAATCCAAGCGCGTTCGGGCTGTAGCTGACCAGCATATTCTTGGTCTGCTGGTAATGGTCGAGCATCATCTTGTGATTCTCGCGGCCGATGCCGGATTGCTTGTATCCGCCGAATGCCGCGTGCGCCGGATAGGCGTGGTAGCAATTCGTCCAGACGCGTCCCGCCTGGATGCCCCGCCCCATGCGGTAGGCGGTGTTGATATCGCGGCTCCAAACGCCGGAGCCCAAGCCGTACAACGTGTCGTTCGCAATTGCGAGCGCGTCGGCTTCGTCTTTGAACGACGTCACCGAAACGACCGGGCCGAAGATCTCTTCTTGGAAGACGCGCATTTTATTGTTGCCTTCGAAGATGGTCGGCTCGATATAGTATCCGTCTTTGAGCAGCCCGTTGATTTTCGCCCGGCCACCGCCGGTGAGAACTTTCGCGCCTTCTTTCCTGCCGATGTCGAGATACGACAGAATTTTTTCCATTTGCTCGCTAGAGGC
>DAHUXY010000098.1 GCA_027315505.1 Vulcanimicrobiota bacterium
CTTCAAGTTGCGCTTTGGGCGGCGGCGTGAGCTTGACGCGATTGTGCCGCGCTGCGTAGAGCATCAGCTCTTGCTTGGAGATATTGAGCAGGTCGAAGAGCTCGAAGTTGCGGTAGAGCGCGTCGAGCTTCTCTTCGCGCCCGTCTTCGAAGCGCATGAAGAGCGCTTCCTCGGTAAAGACGATCTGCTCCGGCGCGCAGACGTGCGCGTTCGCAAGGCCCAAATCGCGAACGGCCTTCACGAGCCATTCCAATTCGCCCCAGTAATCGCCGGCTTCTTTCGACACGACGACGGCGACGGTGGGATTCTCTCTGCCGCTGGCCGCCGCCAGCATGGCGCCGAATCCGGCCGCGATGCCGTTCGAGCCGCCGATGCTCTCGAGCCCCACTTCGCAGTACGCCTGGGTCATCGCGCCCACGAAGCCCATTCCACCGGGGATGCTGTCCAATTCCGAGGCAATGAAGCCGTCGTCGGTCAGCATCAGGTCCGGGCGAATCACCAGCGGGATATCTTGCTTGAAGCGATTCTGCCGCGCGAGCTTGACGATGAACTCCGGCTTGCCCTGGTCGAGGTACTCCGCGATGAAGGCCGGGGCGGTGCCGCGTGCGCTGCGGTTGTAGAGGCTGTTGAGCCCGCGATAGAACGCCAGCAGATCTTGGCCGATCAGCTCGATCTTGGCGACCGATGCGGCGGACAATGCAAACGGCTCGGGGCTGACGCGCCAGGCGATGCGTTCGCTCTCATCTTCGATCTTAAAGAGACCGGGGGGGATCGCATCGTGCAGGTAACGTGCTTGCTCGCGAGCCGTGGAAAACGTTTTGGAAGCCGTACAAGGCATACGGAAGGCCTACTCCTATCGACAACAGCCGTCGGGAATTTTAAAGTTACTGAACGCGATGTATCTACGCCGCATATCGTGCTAGACGAGGCAAGGGGGAAGAGAGTTGCAGTCCCGGGCCGGGCTCACTTGATGGTGATGGCCCCGGGGGTGAGCATCGCGCTCTGAATGCGTACGACGCCGTCGGATCCATACTGGAGCGTGAGGTGCAGCGTTCCGGTGAGTCCCAAGCGGGCGAGCGAGACGCTTTGCAGCACGCGTGCCGGCCCCTCGCCGGTCACGAACCGCAGGACCGAGGCCTGCGTGAACGAGCCGCCGGGCGCCGAGTAGTTCCCCTGGACCGGGAGGCGCATCTCGCCCCCGCCGGCCGCCGCAGGCGGGCTCTGCACGCAGTAGCCGATGGTTACGGGGGTCCCTCGGACCGTCAGGGTTTCGCGCGAGCAGTGCGCTTGCGCGAGCGCCGCGGATGTGACGGAGCCGGCCAGAATCGCCGTCATCGCGAGGCGCGCAAAAATGTTCATCTGTATCGTCAACGCTTCGCGTCCCATAAAGGTCGCACCCGCCACGGCGCGATTGACGCGGGGGGTATGCTTGGGGTGGTGTCCAGCATCGATCTCATCGCCCTCGACCTCGACGGCACGCTCCTCAACCCCGACGAATCCATCTCGCCCGCTAACCGCGCGGCGATCGCCGACGCATTGGCGATCGGCGTCCGGGTGGTGCTTGTCACGGGCCGGGGCGTCGATACCCCGGCGCTGATCGCGCGGGACCTCGGGCTCAATCTTCCGGTCATCTGCGCCCACGGCGCCCTCACCAAAGATTTCGTGCAAAACAGGGTCCTGGGACACATTCCGGTCCCGCTCCAGTATGCGGCACCCATGATCGAGTACGCCGAGCTCAACCAGCTCGCTCTCGCCGTCTACACCGAGGAGCGGTTCTTTCGGCTCGCGGGGGCGCAACGGTACATGGAAGACCAGCAGGGCCCGTCGTGGCAAGATCTTACGAGCTTTACCGAGATTGCCGGGCGCGCCCCCACGTTCATGCGCTTTCTGGGCCACGATTCGGTCGAGGCGATGCGGGAGGCGTTCTCCGATTTTCCGCTCCACTTCAAATACGAGAGCTGGGGGGAATTCGAAGAGTGCGCGGTCACCAGCCGCGAGGCCACCAAGAAGCACGCGCTCGAACGCCTCTGCGCCGATTTGCAGGTTCCGGCCTCCCGCGTTTTGGCGGTGGGGGACTCGCGTAACGACGTCCCGATGATGCGCTGGGCCGGAATCGGCGTAGCGATGGGTAATGCTCTCCCGGAAGTTCGCAATGCGGTAGCCCACGTGACCGATGCGAACACTGAAGACGGCGTCGCCCGAGCGATCGAGCGTTACGTCTTACAACCCAAAAGCGACCAAGAGAAGAGCGCATGATACAGGGCAGCCCATCCCCCGATTACGAAGCGCGCCTGCGCACGATCCTCTCCTCGCACGATTGGCAAGCGTTGCGTGAGTTCTCGCGTTCCGAGAACCAAATTCCCGATGACGTCTACGAAAAAGACGAGCATTTTTGGGAGGTGATGCTGCATAAGCTCATCTGCAACCGGCTCGATATGCTGGCCCTGCACGAATCCTCGCGTGCGTGGCTCGCCGAACGCGGGTACTCCAGCGACATCGGTGGATATTAACCGCGTGCGCATCCAGGTCCGCGCGTTTGCACGCACGCGCGAGTTGCTCGGCAGCGGTTCGCTTGACGTAGAGCTCCCCGCCGGCTCGACGGTCGCGGATGCGTGGAGCGCGCTGGAAGCGCGCTCGCCCCAATTGCGCGATCTCGCCGCCTCAACGCGTCTGGCGCGCAATGCGCGGATGGCGAAACGCGAAGACGCATTAGCGGACGGCGATGAACTCGCACTGCTCCCCCCGGTGGGCGGCGGATGAGCGGGACGTTTGCGATCGTCGACGGCACCATCGATACCGCCGCCCTCGAAGCGGCGACGCGTACCGATGCGTGCGGCGCGGTGGTCGCGTTTTACGGAATCGTACGCGAGCGCGCCGACGACGGTCGCGGAGTGAACGGCCTTTCATACGAGGCCTACGAGGCGATGGCCGTCATCGAATTTGAGGCGATTGCGAGCGAGGCACGCGAACGCTTCGGCGACGTGCGCGTTGCGATCGTGCATCGCGTCGGCGCGCTGAGGATCGGCGAGGTGGCCGTGGCGGTTGTCGCCGCCTGCCCGCACCGCGCGCAGGCTTTTGACGCGTGCGACTACGCGATCGACGAAGTCAAACGGCGAGCGCCGATTTGGAAGAAGGAGCACTACCTCGAAGGCGACGGGGAGTGGATTTCCAACGACTGCGGACACCAGGGGTGAGCGTTGCGCTCCATCGCATCCAGGCCGAGTCCAACGGCGTTGCGGTGCTCGAATATCGCCCGCGCCGCGCGCGCAACGTCGTGCTGGTGGCCGGGCACGGCTACTCGTCGAGCAAACACAACCTCGATGCCCTATGCGGCTTTCTCTCCAGCCACGGGTTCGCGGCGTACAGTCTGGACTTTCCGGGGCATAAACTCGGCGCGAGCGGCGGCGTGTTGCGGGGCATGAACGATTGCATCGACGCGATGGCCGCGACGGTCGCATTCGCACGCGAACGCGAGAACGGCGCGCCGGTGTATACGCTCGGCCACAGCATGGGCGCGATGACGGCCGTCTTCACGGCGGCGAGCGACGAACGAATCGCGGGCGTGGTCGCCATCGCGACGGGTTATGGGCGCCCGACCGCGCTCACGACCCTGATGGCCGCCGGCGCGACGGATTTTCGCTCGTCGTATGTCGAGGGCATCGCGTTGCCGGAACTGGTCGCCGATATCGACCGACGCTACGATAGCGCGCTCGGACGGCTCGGCGGGCGCCCCTCGCTCTTCATCGCCGCAACGCGCGATGCGATGGTGAGCCCGCAAAGCGTCCGCGATCTCTACGAACGGGCGCCCGAGCCCAAGGCGTTTGCGAGCATCGATAGCGACCATACGTTGGCGGGCGAGCACGCCCTCGGTGAGGTGCTGCAATGGCTCAACGGCCTGCATCCGAAGGCGTAAAGCTGGCGGGAAGCCGCGAGCTTCGCCGCTACAGCCGCCATCTGCTCATCCCCGAGGTTGGCCTAGCGGGGCAGGAGCGCATGGCCGCCGCGCGCGTGCTGGTGGTCGGCGCCGGCGGTCTCGGGTCGCCGGTATTGCAGTATCTCGCGGCCGCCGGGATCGGCCGTATCGGCGTGATGGACGACGATACCGTCGACGAGACCAATCTGCAGCGGCAAACGATTTTCAGCACCGCCGATATCGGCCGGCAGAAGGCGCAAGCGGCGGCGGATCGCTTGCAGGCGCTCAACCCGTTTGTCGCGATCGATCCGATCGCCGCTCGCTTTGACGAGCGCAACGCGCGCGAATTAGTCCGGCTCTACGACGTCGTCGTCGATTGCACCGATCGCTTTCCGATTCGCTATCTCGTGAACGACGCTTGCGTGCTGGAAGGCAAGCCGGACGTGTACGCGTCGATCTTTCGATTCGACGGACAGGTAAGCGTGTTCGGCGCGCCCGGCGGCCCGTGCTATCGCTGCCTCTACCCCCAAGCGCCTCCGGCCGGCAGCGTGCCGACCTGTGCCGAGGGCGGCGTGCTCGGCGTTTTGGGCGGCTTGGTCGGCGCGTGGCAGGCGAACGAAGTCTTCAAGCTCGTGTTGGGTATCGGCGAACCGCTGGTCGGGCGGCTCCTTCTGGTCGATAGCCTCGCCGGCGGCACGCACACCGTGCGCTTCGAGCGCGATGCGGATTGCGCGCTCTGCGGGACGTCGCCTACGATTCGCGAGGCTTCGGAGGAAACGCAGGATGACGATACCGTGCGCGACGACGACGTCTTGCCGGGCGACCTCGATCGCGCGCTCGAGAGCGCCATCTTGATCGACGTTCGCGAGCCGCACGAAGTGGTACTGGGCATCGTGCCCGGAGCGCTGCACATTCCCGCCTCGCAACTCGAAGCGCGATTACACGAACTCGATACGGCGCGCTCGTACGTCGTCGCGTGTCGAATCGGCCAGAAATCCCAGTGGGCGCTCGCGCGTCTGCACGACGCCGGTTTCACGCGGGTGCGCCATCTGCGCGGCGGGCTGCTCGCTTACGCCGCGCAATTTCCCGAGTTCGGGTTTTTCTAACGATGCGCTACGCAACGTTCGGCCCAACCGGTACGCGCGTTTCCGTCGTCGGCCAGGGTTCGTGGGATATCCCCGAACGAGGTGCGCGCGCGAAGGAGGCGCAACTCGCGCTCCGGCGCGGGATCGAACTCGGCATGACGCATCTGGATACCGCCGAGATGTACGGCTCCGGTGCGGTAGAGACGTTGCTCGGGAAAGCGATCGCGGGCTTGCCGCGGGAACGGCTCTTCATCACCAGCAAAGTGCTGCCCAGCAACGCCGGCTACGCGGGAACGATCGCCGCGTGCGAGCGCAGCCTCAAGCGTCTGGGGCTCGACTACCTCGATCTCTATCTGTTGCATTGGCCGAGTGAGTATCCGCTCGCGGAAACGATGCGCGCGCTGGAAACGCTCGTCGAGCAAGGCAAAACGCGCCATATCGGCGTGAGCAATTTCGAGTGCGAGGATATGCTCGAAGCGCGGACCTATCTGCGCGGCGTGCCGCTCGCCTGCAATCAAGTGCTCTACCATCTCAACGAGCGCGGCATCGAGCGCCGCATCCTGCCGGCAGCTCGCGAACACGGCATCGCCGTGGTCGGCTACACGCCCTTCGGCCGCGGAGCGTTTCCTCGCGCGGCGGCCGCGCCGGAAGGCGTACTCGGCACGATCGCGAGCAAACACGGCGTCGGCGTGCGCGCGATTATCCTGGCGTTTTTAACGCGCGATCCGGCGTTATTTACGATCCCGAAGGCGTCCCGCGTCGAACACGTCGAGGAGAACGCGCGCGGCGGCTCCGTGCAACTGGACGAGAGCGATATCGCGGCGATCGACGCCGCCTTCCCGGTGGGAGATGACGGGCCGCTCGCCACGCTCTGATCCGGCCGCGATCAAAGGCTTGGTGGTCGCCGCCGCGCTCGCTCGCGGGGCCGGATCCGTTGCGGTAGCGCCGGCGAACCCGGACGCCGGCGCGCGCGAGCGCATGCGCGACGCCTTTGCTCGGGGCGATTTCGCAACCTGGGGTTATGCGGACGGCTACGCCCGGGCGGCTTGCGATCCCGAGCACATCCTCGCCGGTGCCAAGAGCGTCATCTGCATCGCGCTGCCATATGCGACGCCGCCGCCGCGGCGCGCGCCGCTGCAGGGGCGCGTCAGCAACTACGCGTGGTCGCGGGACTATCATCTCCGGTTGCGAGCGCTGCTCGCCCATCTCGCCGCCATCGTCGACGAGGCCGCGGGCGCTGCCGTTACCGCGATCGCATGCGATACGAAGCCGCTCGCGGAGCGCGCGTTCGCCGCTCGCGCGGGCCTGGGGTGGATCGGCAAGCACACCAACCTCATCGCTGCGCGGGACGGCTCGTTCGTCTTTCTGGGAGAGATCGTCACGACGCTGGAGCTCCCGCCCGATGCGCCTCTGCGCAAAACCTGCGGGTCGTGTTCGCGCTGCGTCGATGCGTGCCCCACCGGCGCTTTGCGCGGGGACTACACCATCGATGCATCGCGCTGCATCGCCGATCTCACGCAGCGTACCGATGCGATTCCGCGCGAGTTACGGGCGATGATCGGGGACTGGGTATGGGGGTGCGACGTCTGCCAAGATGTTTGCCCGCCGACGCAGCGCGCGGGTGCACGCGGTGACGAGGGCATGTCCGCGATCGACGCGACGGTCGCCGCCCCGCCGCTCGTAGACTTGCTGCGTCTGCGGAGCGGCGAATTCAAACGGCGCTATCGACGCACGGCGATGGGGTGGCGAGGCTCCGCGGTCTTACGTCGCAACGCGGCGGTGGCGTTGGGTAACGCGCTCGACCGTTCGAGCGTTCCGGCCTTAGCCGCCTCGTTACGCGACGATCCGCACGCGATGGTGCGGGGCCATGCAGCGTGGGCGCTCGGTCGCATCGCTTCGCCTCCGGCGCTCGAGGCGCTGCGCGTGCGGCAAAGCTTAGAGACGGATGAGAGCGTGCGCGACGAGATCGCGCTCGCATTGGAACCCTTCGCGAACCGGACGCCGTTAGGAACAGCATGAAGCCTCTCCTCGCCATCATCGGAACGCTCGCTCTTTGCCTGGGGCTGCAAGGGCGCGGCTCGGCCGCGCCCGGTCTCCTAGCGCGCATGGCCCAAGTTAATCCGGAATTGCACTCGTACACCGCGACGCTCCACGCGCACGTGGTGCTCACGACGTTTCCGTTTCTCGCAACCGACCTGACCGGGACGTTCTACCACAAAGATCCCGATCTGTATAAGCTGGAAATCACGAGCGGGCTTCCGGGCATCGCCTCGCAATTCAGCAAGCTCTATCCGCACATCGAGCCGGCCTCGCAATGGAAGCGGGTCTTCGCGGTCACTATCGTTTCCGACGATGGGCGCCATACGATATTTCGATTGGTCCCGCGAAAGCGTGGGAACGTCGATCATATCGACGCGGTGGTCGACGACCGGAGCGCGACGGTCGCCTCAATGCGCTGGAATTACGTTAACGGCGGCTGGGCGACCATGAACGACACGTACGCCACCATCGACGGCAATCTCGTCGTCACCAGCCAGACGGGGCACGTCGAAGAGCCGGCCTACAAGGGAAATATCACCTCGACGCTCGATAACTACGTCTTCAACCCGAGCCTTTCGGACGCAATTTTTCAAGGCTGAGCAACGCTGGAGCCATGGCTACGACCTTCATCGATCTTATCCAAGCCCCGCTCGCCGATGCTTTCAACCGGCCGATCACCTATCTGCGCGTCTCGGTGACGGATAAATGCAACCTTCGCTGCGTCTACTGCATGCCCGAAGAGGGGTTGCAGTGGCTGCGACGCGAGGACGTATTGCGCTACGAAGAGATCGTCGAGATCGTGCGAGCCGCCGCGGCGGTCGGCGTGCGAACGATCCGGCTCACCGGCGGCGAGCCGTTGGTGCGCCGCGATCTCGATCGGCTCGTGCGCTCGATCGCCGCAGTCCCCGGCATCGACGATATCGCCCTCTCCACCAATGCGCTGCTGCTGGAAGAGCAGATCCCCGCTTTGGTCGATGCGGGCCTCACGCGCGTGAACATTTCACTGGACACGTTGCGTCCCGATCGCTTCGAGGCGATTTCGCGTCGTCCGGGGCTCGATCGCGTGCTGCGCGGCATCGACGCCGCCATCGCCGCAGGCTTGGGCCCGGTCAAACTCAATTGCGTCGTTATGCGCGGCCAGAACGACGACGAGCTTGCCGACTTTGCGGCAATGACCAAAGAGCGCGCGATCTACGTGCGCTTCATCGAAGTCATGCCGGTTCACGAAAATCTCGGCCTGCAAGCAGAAACGTACGTATCGTCGGAAGAGATTCTCGAGCGCGTCGCGACGATCGGCAGCATCGCTCCGGTCCCGGGCCCGCCCGGCAACGGCCCCGCGCGCTACTTCGCATTCGACGGTGCTCCCGGCGCCGTGGGCGTCATCAGCCCGCTCTCGCACGATTACTGCGAGCGCTGCAACCGCGTCCGCCTTACCGCCGACGGCCGCTTGCGGCTCTGTCTGTTCGGCGACCAACACGTCGATTTGCGTACGCCGGTGCGCGCCGGCGCCACGACCGAAGATCTGGCCGCGATGCTGCGCTCGGCAATGTTCATCAAGCCGGAGCGCCACCACCTCAAACTCGGCGAGGCCTCTTCGCAGATGCGGGCGTTCAGCGAAATAGGGGGGTAGGGGTAGCGTAGCCCTGGGCCTTGGGGAGTCTCTGCCGTTGTGGCGGGGACGCACGGGTTTTTCGCATCGTGCGAAAAACTCGGCTCCGTTCGTCGTCGCTCCCGCCATCCTGGCTCCGCTCCTCCTTCACAGGCCCCGCCACAACGGCAGAGACTCCCCAAGGCCCAGGGCATGGGAGTGAAGGGGAAGAGGTTGGGTTCGTTTTTGGTTGCGGTGGGATCGCGGCCTCGCGCCTTGTTCGCGGGGGCGTTCTTGGAAGATTCATCGGGACTTCTTGGGATGCGGGAGCATCGCCGGGTAGCATGGATGCATGCTATCGGGGAGTGCGATGTGCGCTTTCGGGGGCGGGACGGTGGACGATCGGATGCAGGGGACTGAGTACGAAGCCAAGCTTTTCATGAACCGGATCCATGCCGAAGAGGCCGTGCGGCGGCTCGGAGAAATCGGCTACGGCCGGGAGCGCGTGAGCCTCCTCGTCGACGAGCATGACATACCGCTAGACCAGAATGTTCAGAGCGATACCGCCCCGACGGCCGCGATGGGCGGCATGGGCGAAACGGGCCAGTCGGTCGGCGCCATCACCGGCGGCGTGATCGGAGCTATCATCGCCTCGGCGGTTGCGGCCGCGACGATCGTCGCCACGGAAGGCGTCGCGGCGCCCTTGGTGGTGGGGCCGCTGGCAGCCGTGCTGGCAGGGGTTGGGGCCGGCGCCGCGAGCGGCGGCATTATCGGGGGGCTGTTGGAGGTGGGGCTCGAGTCGGACGATTGGCGGGCCGGCATACGCAACGGCGGCATCGTCGTGGTGGTCGCGTTGAAATCGGATGCGGATCGCGCCGCCGTGCGAGGCGCGCTGATCTAAGGCGTCGTTTGCGCCCGCCCCATATAAAAACGCCCAGGCCTACCGGTCACAGCCCAAGAAGCGGAATCGTTGCCTGCCTAAAGGGGGGCCCGGTATGGAGGAGGTCTACCTCGCGGTTCACGATAGCGCGGCCATAAACGCACGCATCGAGCTGCTGGTGCGCGATTATCAAACCCGGATCGCTCGCTACCTGCGGCGGATGGTCGGGGACAGCGAGGTTGCGCTCGACCTTACCCAAGAAGTGTTCTTGGCGGCATTTCGCATGCTCAAGCAACATCCGGAGCGCCCGTTAACCGCCGGCTGGCTCTACAAGACCGCAACGAATAGCGCGATCTCGCACCTGCGGCGCAAGAAGATCGTACGCATGATCCCGCTGGAGCGCGATCACGATACGAGAAGTTGGCGGATCGACGAGCAGAGCGCGGTCTCCGTGGATCTGCAAGCGGCTATCGGGCACCTGCCGCCCGAACAAGCCGGCGCCGTGCTCTTGACGAGCTACGCCGGATACTCCTCGCAAGAAGCGGCAGCGGTACTTGGCACTTCGGCCGATGCGGTACGTCAGCGCGTGTGTCGCGCGATGAAGACGCTGCGGTCGATCATGATGGAGCAATAAGTGGTACGGAACGTCTGCGAGCGCGCAGAAATTTTAGCCGGCGCGATCGCCTTAGGGGAAGCGACCGATAACGAGCGGGCCGAATACCGCGAGCACGTGGCGTCGTGCGCGCCGTGCATCGAAGGCTTGGGCGGAGAACTCGAGATCGAACGCGTGATGGCAACCGTCGCGCGCGCCCGCGATACCGAGACGTGGGAGCCGGTTATCGCGCCGCCGTGGCACGTCGCGGCGCGTTCGCGCAATCGGGCCTGGCGGATGGGGGCGCTGGCTGCAGGCATCGCGCTGGTGGCATCGGTGGGCGTCCACGCCTTTGTGGCCTATGGCCTGGGGGCGGCCAAGGCCACGCCGGTCGACCCTATCGTCATCGATTACGACGGCCAACATTTGACGCTCGAACCCCGCGCGATAGCCAAGCACGCGGCGACCAAGGTGCGTTCGGCGCATATGGTCGTCGTGCATAACGTGATTCATCTGGAGGCGCCGCGCGCCGCCGTGGCCGGCGAGAGCGCGCGCAAGCCCGAACCGCCCGTGGTGCACGTCGTCCGCACCGTCGTCGCCCGGAGCGCCGTTGCGGCCTCCAACATTCCTATTTGGCGTCGCGATCCGGTGGGCGCTGCGAAAGCGGATGCCGCCGCCTTAGCGCAGGCGCCTCTACCGCAGGAGCATCGGGCGGAGTCGATGGCGGTAGCCCCGCCGCCGGTGATTCGTGAAGTGGAACCGGTCGGCGGCGATGCCGCCATCGATCCGGTCCCGCCGATGATCGCGTACGCGGAGGGCGCCAACGGAACGACCGCGTTCGAGCTCGTGGTAGACGGCCATGGAATCCCCACGAAATGTACGATTACCAAGGCATCGGGCTATCTCGTATTGGACCACGCGGTCTGCAAAGCGGCGATGAAGGCGCGATTTATCCCGCGCGAGATCAACGGACGCGGCGTCCCGAGCATCTATCGCGATGCGTTTACGTTCCGTTCGAACGGAGGCTCCTAGTCGACGGATTTGCGGAAGAAGGCCAGCATCTTATTGGGCTCGGCCATGATCCGGAATTCTTCGAAGCCCCAACTGCGGGCTTGAGCGATCGCGCGATTGTTGTTCATCGGTAGGAGAAACGTGAGCGTCTTGATATTGCGTTTCATCGCCACGCGCTGCACTTCGCCGACCAGCTCGGTTCCGATTTCGGTGGGCACGCCTTCGCGCACGCGCAACCCCTCCATCATGGCTACGTCCATGCCGTTCGCGGCTTCGGGGTCGTCGTAGCCCAGGGGCAATCTGAAGACGAGTTGCACCATTCCGAGCAGACCCGATTGGTCTTCGGCAATCAAAATAACGCGCCGTCCGGCTCGTTGTTCCGAGAGCCACTTCACCACGCGTTGATTCCACGTCTCGCGCGCGGGGGGTGGGCCACTAAGAACACCGTCCTTGCTCAAGCGATCGACATCGCTCGCTTGTGCAAAGCGCAGAAAGACCTTTCGTCCAGCCACGGGTACATCAGTACGCAAGTGGGGAGAACGCCACCTCTAGCCCGAATCCGCGCCGAATGTCGTTAAGGCTCCTCCGGGTCTGCGCCGCGCTCGTGGCTTTGAGCATCGTGTCCGGCTGCGCGCATCACGCTACGGTGCGCTCCTCAACTGCCGTGGCGGACGAGAGTTCGGCCGCGCCGACGGATTCGAGCGGTTCGCGCGGTGGCCGGGTCTTCGCGATGCAATGCGCGATGTGTCACGGCGCGGGCGGCGCGGGTGGCCCGGCGGGCCCGTCGCTACGCGGCGAACGGACGCGCAAAAGCCTCGCGGCCGTCGTTGCCGCCATCAAGCACCCGACCCCGCCGATGCCCAAGCTCTTCCCGGGAATCCTCACCGCGCAAGATGTCGCCGATCTCGCGGCATACGTGCAGAGCCTGTGAGCGTGGACGTACCGTTCATCTTTCGGTTTACGCGCGATTTGCGGCTCGACGACCACGCCGGTTTGGTTGCCGCGGCATCGCATGGGCCGATTCTACCGGTGCTCGTGATCGATCGGGCGCTCGAGGCATCGCTCTCCCGCTCCACGCGCCGCGCGTCGTTTTTTTGCGCCGCCGTTCACGCGCTGGACGCGAGCCTGCGCGAGCGGGGCAGCCGGCTGATCGTGCGGCGCGGCCCCCTGGGCGCGAGCCTGCGTAACGTTGCGCGAGCCGCCGGTGCAGGTGGTGTCGCCTGGGGGGCGTCGTACGACGGCGCCGGCATCCAGTCCGACGAACGGCTGCAGTCGGATTTGGAAGAGGTAGGGCTGCGTGCGGCGATCGTGCACGACGCGTCCGCCATCGCTCCCGACGATATCGTGCAGGCCCGGGCGGCGCACGAGGGTGCGGGGTACCGCG
>DAHUXY010000104.1 GCA_027315505.1 Vulcanimicrobiota bacterium
CCTCGCCCGGCTCGGCGCAGACGCCGCAGATTCGCGGCGCGCTGCCGTACGAAACGGAGTCGCTCATCGACGGCCACCCCGTCTCGGTTGGTTCTGCGGGAACGTTCTCGCCGAACCGCATCAACCCGTTCCTGCTGGACGACGTCGAGCTCGTCAAGGGCCCCGGCTCGATGCCGGCGGAGATCAACTACGCGATCAACGGAACGATCAACTACCGCACGCTCGAGCCCACCAGGGAGAATAAGCAGATCGGGATGTTCGGCCTCGATAAGTGGGGCGGCATCTCGACGGGGTTCAAGGCAACGGGCGAGACGAAGAACCACAAGATCGGGTATGCAGCCGGTTACGTGACCGACGGCGCGCCCGGGCCGTTACAGAACTTCCGTTTTGCCGGCTCGCAGATTCCGCTCGCGAACGGGCCCGGAGGCGGCCCATATTATGTGAACGGTCAGCAGCTTGCGGCCGTTGGCTCTCCGATCGGTGAAGGCATCGGGCCGGCCGGCTTCGCGCCGTACGACGGCATGGGCATCGTCTTTGCCGAGCCGCTCACCGGCTGCTGCTATTCGATGGATACGGGCTACCACGCAACCTCCGAACTCGCGAAGATCCACTTCAACTTCTCGAACAACACGTCGCTGCATCTCTCGTACCTCGGCGGCCAGTCCGTCACCGGGAACGGAGATGTAAACGCCTACGACGCATCGCTCGTCGGCAACACCGGCCTATCCGCGTTTTCCTTTGCACCATGCGGTAGCGCGAACGCTCCGCTGACGTTGTGCAATCCATTTGCGACGGGGCCGTCCTACAACTGCCCGACCACGGGCAGCGCTCCCGCATGCGGCTCGTCGATTCCGTTCGATCTCAGTTCGTTTAACGGCGTCGGCCACACGTGGCAGCAGCAAAACCTCTTCCAAGGTGAGTTCCGCACGACGGTCGGGCAGACGGGAACGCTGCTCGCGCGCTACTATACCGGCTCGTTGAATACCTACGCCGTCGAGGGATCGTCCTCGCCGCTGAACGTGTCGCTGAACAACGCATACGGCACGGTTCCGCTCTGCCCCCTCGGCGCGACGTACGATCCGAGCACGCCCGTAGCCGCGGGCGGCACGGACCCGAACGGATGGATGTGCCTTGCGGGCGGCGTTGCCGTCGCGCCGACGAACACGACGTTTACCGGCCAGAACGCGACCTTCGCGACCGCGAGCCAAGCGAATCTCTTCTATACGAACGACCGCATGAGCGGCGAGACGCTCCAACTGCAGGAGCAACTCGGAGAAAATACGTTCACGCTTGCGTACGACCGCTCGGAGCAGGGGTCGTCCTCAACCGCGGACGAGCCGTCGGTCGGCATTGTCGTCCACAGTCCCGTTGCCGGATCGAAGCAGACATTTCAAACGCTCTCGCTGCGCGGCAACCTTGTGCTCAAGCCGAAACTGCTGCTGAACTTCGGCGACTACGTGCTCAACTACCTCAGCCATTACTCGATCGACGGCGGCGCGACGTGGAAAGATTCCTCGCACGCGTACAACGAGCCGCGCGTCGCCCTCACATGGCATCCGAATAGCGATACGATCTACCGGCTCGCGGCGGGCGGCTCGGTTGCGCCACCCTACATCACCCTTGTGTCCTCGGGCGGCCCAACGTGGAGCCAGATCATCGGCGGCGTGCCGGCTGCCGGATGGGTGCAAGATGCCAATAACGGCAATATCAACGCCGAGACGGCGTTCGGTTACGACCTCGGCATGGACCACCGCATCGCGCGCTCCACGTCGGTCTCGCTCGATTTCTACCTCACGCAACTGCACAACATGTTCTTCACCCAGACATCCACGGTAACGGGTGCCGCGGCCGTAGGGTGTCCCAACCAGCCGTGCGAGGTGCAGGAAACGGCAAACCTCGGCCAGGCGCGTTACGAAGGTATCGAGTTCGCGCTAAATCACGTGCCGCTCTACGGTTTCGGCTGGAAACTGCAAGGTTCGCTGCAGCGCGCCTACACCTATAATCTGCCGCCGTACTTCTACTGTGCCGGCTCGACGGATCCGGCCACCGGCATCACCACCCCGCCAGGCCCGGGCTGCATCTACAACACGAACCTCGCCGTGCTTCCCACCGTGAACTTCGGTGGCCAGCCCACGGCAATAGCTGGGGCGCCGAACGGCGTCGCCGGCGCCCGCGTGCCCTATGCAACGGGCTACGGCGAACTCAATTGGAGCGGGCACCACGGCCAGTACTACAACCTCGGCCTAACGTACTTCGGCAACAACAACAGCTTCAACGAGCCGGCGTTCAGCATCATCTCGGCAAACGTGCGCCTGCGGCTCAACGACCACGGCACGACGCTGCAGCTCTCCGGCGATAATCTCGGCGGCGTGTATGCGAATCCGTATGCCGGATTCTTCAACGGCATTCCGCTGCCGCTGGTCGGCGGGGCTATGCAGACCAATCCTCTCACCGGCGCGCCGGCGCCCGTCTCGTTCGCTGCGACGCCGGCCGGCAATTACGGGCCGACGGCGATTCGCATCCTCCTCACGCAAGACTTCTAAGGGAATGATGAATCGATTCGCACCCGTCCTGCTGGCGGCGCTTACGCTGCTGCCGGCAGCCCCTGCGCTGGCTGCAAGCGCGGCACCATCCGGAGCGCCGCATGCCGCACCGGCGATGACGCCGCAAGACCTCAACACCTTTCTCGACGGTCTCGTGCCGTACGCGATCGGGCGGGCAGACATCGCGGGCGCAGTTGTTGTCGTCGTCAAGGACGGAAGGGTGCTCCTGAGCAAAGGCTACGGCTACGCGGACGTAGCGAAGCAGTTGCCCGTCATCCCCGATAGAACGATCTTCCGGCCCGGTTCGATTTCGAAATTGTTCACCTGGACGTCGGTGATGCAACTGGTGCAAGCCGGCAAAATCAATTTAGATACCGACGTCAATCATTATATCGATTTCACGATTCCACCCAAATACGGAAAACCCATAACGATGCGCGACTTGATGACGCACTCGGGCGGGTTTGAAGACACCGGGCGCGACCTCTTCGTCAAACACGAAAAGCAGCTTTATCCGCTGGACGAGTACCTCAAAGAACGGCTCCCCGCGCGCATCTTCCCGCCCGGAACAACGATTGCGTACTCGAATTACGGAGCTACCTTAGCCGGGTACATCGTCCAGCGCGTTTCGGGAGAGCCGTTCGACCAATACGTCGCCCGCCACATTTTCGCGCCGTTGCGCATGGACCACTCGTCGTTCGCGCAACCATTGCCGCCAAAGCTCGCCTCGATGATGTCTACCGGCTACGGCCAAGCATCCGGAAAGCCGATTCCGTTCGAATACGTCGAGGCTGCACCGGCCGGCGCGCTATCGGCGACCGGCACCGATATGGCCAGGTTCATGCTCGCATACTTGGGCGGGGGAACCTACGACGGCGGTACGATTCTTGCGCCCCGCACCGTTCGGCAGATGTTCACGCTTCAGCTTGCGCCCGCGCCGGGGATGAACGGCTTCGATCTCGGCTTCTATCAAGAGAATCGCAACGGTTTGCACATCGTCGGCCACGCGGGCGACACGAACGCCTTTCACAGCGATTTGCATTTGCTGTTGCAGAAACATATCGGCATCTTCATGTCGCTCAATAGCGCCGGGCGCAAGGGGGCGGCCGAAGACGTCCGCGTGAGGATATTCCGGGCAATCCTCAATCGCTACTTTCCTTACGTTCCGCCGCAAGAACACACCGTAGCCGACCCTGCGCGCGACGCCGCGCGCGTTGCCGGCTGGTATCTGACGAGCCGCCGGGAAGAGAGCGCGCTGAGCTTCCTCTACGCGCTGGGGCAAGTGCAGGTGACGAACAACGGCGACGGAACGATCGAAGTGAGCATGCTCAAGGGGCTCGGCCAAAACCCGCTCCGCTGGCGCGAAGTGGGCCCGCTCTACTATCGGCAAATCGGCGGACAGGCGCACCTGAAATTTACCGCGGACGCGAGCGGCCGCATCGTTTCCTGGACGACCGATGCGTTCATCCCCGTGTTCATCTTTCAGCGGGTCAACGGCCTCACCGCGCTCGGCACCCTCAAGCCGATGTTGACCGCGTTTATCTGCATCCTCGCGATCTCACTGCTGATCCGGCTGGGCGGCTGGATCGCGCGGCGCCGCCTCGGGCTGCGCCTGGAACTCTCAAAGAACGAGCGCCGTCTTCACCTGGCCGCCCGGATCGGCGCGGTGACGTTCTTGGTAATCTTGGCCGGGTGGGTCGTGACGTTTTCGCTTCAAGACGCCATGTCATCGGGGGCGGTCGTCAATATCATGCTGCTGCTCTATACGATCGGCGTCATCGGTATTCTCGGCGGCATCGCCATGATCGGCGAAACCGTGTTGCGCGTCGCGCATGGGCCCGGCGGCTGGCTCGCGCGCTCGGGAGAGATCGTGGTCGGAGTCGCCGCCGTGTACGGCATATGGTTCATCTTCGCGTTCGGGCTCGCTAATTTCGCGACAAACTTCTAGCGTTTTCTTCTAGCGTTTTAAGGAGACTACCACGGTGATAGTTCGGTTCGGTTCGGCGCTGCTCGTCGCCATCGCCCTCGCAACGTCGTCCGTGCAGGCGGCCGTCCAAACGGCGCCCGCCAAGGCGGCGCCCGCGATGACGACGCAAGATCTCGACGCCTTCTTTGCCGGGCTCGTTCCGTACGCGCTCCACCGCGCGGATATTCCGGGCGCCGTCGTCGTCGTGGTAAAAGACGGCAAGATTCTGCTCGCCAAAGGCTACGGCTACGCCGACGTCAAGACGAAGCGGCCGGTCGACCCGGCAACGACGATCTTTCGCCCGGGATCGGTCTCCAAGCTCTTCACCTGGACGGCGGTGATGCAACTCGTGCAGGCCGGCAAGATCGATCTCGATGCCGACGTCAACCAGTACATCGATTTCAACATTCCGCCCTACGACGGCAAGCCCGTAACGATGCGCGATCTGATGACGCATACCGGCGGTTTTGAAGAAACCGTGCGGGACTTGCTCGTCGATACGAAAGCGCAGGTGCTGCCGATCGACGTCTATTTGAAGCGGCATCTGCCGACCCGCATCTTTCCGCCCGGAAAGATCATTGCGTATTCGAACTACGGCGCCACCCTCGCGGGGTACATCGTGCAACGCGTCTCCGGTGAAAAGTTCGAGGACTACATCGCCCAGCACGTCTTCGCACCGTTGAAGATGGTGCACTCCTCGTTCTTGCAGCCGCTGCCGCCGAATCTCGCGCCGCTGATGGCGACGGGTTACCTCAACGCCTCCGAAGGCAAAACCAAGCCGTTCGAGTACGTCGATACCGCCCCGGCGGGAGCGTCGAGTTCGACCGGTATCGATATGGCGCACTTCATCCTCGCGTATCTGAACCATGGGAATTACGACGGCTATCAGCTGCTCAAACCGGCGACGATCCAGGAAATGTGGACGCAGCAGGTCGTGCCGGAGAAGGGGCTGCCCGGTTTCGACCTCGGCTTCTATCAAGACGATTTCAACGGTCTGCCGATCATCGGGCACGGCGGCGACACCGTCGTATTCCACAGCGATTTGCACCTGATTCCGTCCAAAGGCATCGGCTGGTTCGTCGCGTTCAATTCGGCCGGTAAGGCCGGAGCGGTCGAAGACGTGCGCAACAATCTCTTCAAACGCTTTCTCGATCGTTACTACCCGTACACGCCGCCGGTCGAGCCGACGGTCGCCGACCCGCAGAAGGACGCGGCACGCGTTGCGGGCTGGTACGTGAGCAGCCGGCGCGTGGAGCGCGCCCTCGCCTTCGTCTACACCCTCGGGCAGAGCCAAGTCACGGCGAATCCC
>DAHUXY010000113.1 GCA_027315505.1 Vulcanimicrobiota bacterium
CAGCGTTCGGGCCGCGGTCGAGATTTTGGGCGCGGAGCGCATCGGGCACGGCGTGCGCGCCATCGAGGATCCGGCGGTCGTGGAACTGCTGTGCGAGCGCAGGATCCCGCTGGAGATTTGCCCCACCTCCAACGCTTTAACCGGCGCCGTCGAGCGCGATGCGGAGCACCCGCTCGCGGAACTGGACCGGCAGGGGGCCCACATTACCATCGACGCCGACGATCCGACGCTTTTCGAAACCTCGATTTCGCGTGAATACGCTATGGTGGCGCGGAGCCTCGGCGTGCCGGCCTTGCGGCGCTTCATCGCGCAGGCGGTCGACGCAACCTTTCTCGCCGATGCGGATAAGCATGCCTTGCGGGAGCGCGTTCACGCGGAACTCGGCCCCGTGCGCGAGAAGTTGGAGCAGAATGTCCGGACATAGTCATTTCGCCGAATCGATCGAGGAGTATCTCGAGGCCGTCTACCGGCTCGAGCGCGAGGGGCCCGGGGTGACGACCTCCGGCCTGGCCTCGGCGCTGGGCGTTGCGCCGGCCTCGGTTTCGGGCATGCTCAAGAAACTCGGCAAGGACGGCTTCGTCGAACACGTCGCGCGCGGCGAGGTCGCACTAACGCGCAAGGGGCTCGAGGTTGCCGTGCGGGTGCTGCGCCGCCACCGGATTGCGGAGTGTTTGCTGACCGACATCCTGGGCATGCCGTGGGACGAAGTGCACGAAGAGGCCTGCATGCTCGAACATGCCATCTCCGACCGGGTCGAAGCGCAATTGATGAAGCTCCTCAAAGACCCGAAGACGTGCCCGCACGGCCAGCCGATTCCGCCGAAAGACCTGAGCGATCCGGAGCGCCTCGGCGAGCCGCTCGCGCAAGTCTCCGATGGAGCGCGTGTGCGCGTCGTCTCCGTCACCGAAGAACTGCCCGAAATGCTGCGCTATCTCGGCGAGATCGGCATTCGTCCGGGCGTCGATCTGCACATCGCGCACAAAGCCCCGCTCGGCGGGCCGGTCACGATTGAAATCGACGGCGCGCGCCACGCCATCTCGCTCGAATTAGCCGGTATGATCGCGGTGAAGGCATGATGACGCGTATCCTGGTGCTCCTCAACGTGCTCGCATTCGTATGGGAACTCTCGGTGGCCGGGCCGGGGCTGCTCTCGGGCGGCGGCAACATCATGGCGGTGTTGCAGGCGGGGTCGCTCTTCCCGGCGGCGGTGTTACAGGATGGGCAATGGTGGCGCATCGTCACCGGTGCGTTTTTGCACGGCAGCATCTTGCATATCGGCGTGAACATGATGTCGCTGTGGATCCTCGGGCGCTTCATCGAAGCGGCGATCGGTCGCGTGCGCATGCTGGTTGTCTATCTCGTCGCGCTGGTTGCCTCGGGGCTGTGCGTCGTGTA
The DNA here is from genome assembly GCA_027315505.1 of Vulcanimicrobiota bacterium. Taxonomy (GTDB): domain Bacteria; phylum Vulcanimicrobiota; class Vulcanimicrobiia; order Vulcanimicrobiales; family Vulcanimicrobiaceae; genus DAHUXY01. The sequence continues at coordinate 1,396 of DAHUXY010000113.1, forward strand.
TTTCAGCCCGCTGATGGTTCCGACCGTCGGGGCGAGCGGCGCGATCTTCGGCCTCTTCGGCGCGCTCTTCGCCATCGGGTTCAAGCTCGGCCCGCGCGGCATGGAGCTGGTAAAGGCGAACATCGGCATCTTGGTATTGAACCTCATCATCACGTTCACGGTGCCGTCGATCTCGTGGCAGGCGCACGTCGGGGGATTGATCTCGGGCTTTATCGTGACGGCGCTCATCTACTTCCCGCCCAAACCCATTCGGGCGCGGGTGGTCGACGCGAATACCGGCGCCTATCTGGAATCGGAAATCCAGTCGCCGGGCGAGCGGCCGCACTCGCTATAATGCCCGCCACCATCGAGAGCGTCTTCGCGCCGGGAGGGCCGATCGCGGCCGCATTGCCGGGCTTCGAAGCGCGCCTCGGGCAGGTGCAAATGGCGCAACTCGTCGAGCGCGGCATCCTCGAAGGCATGCACACGATCGTCGAAGCCGGCACGGGCATCGGCAAATCGCTGGCATATCTCGTCCCGGCGATTCGCAGCGGCAAGAAGGTCGTACTCTCCACCGGCACGATTGCGCTGCAAGAGCAACTCGTCCATAAAGATATCCCGCTCGTACGCGAAGCGCTCGGTATCCCTCTGCGCGTCACGCTCCTCAAAGGGCGCAGCCATTACCTCTGCCGGCAGAAGTTCGAACGCATGCGCGCCGATCGGCTGGTCGCGCCGTCGCGTTCGATGCAAGAGATCTGGGAGTGGGCGGGGCGTACCCAAAACGGCGATCGCGCGGAACTGCCGTTCCTTCCGAGCAGCGATGAGTGGGAGCAGCTCGATGCAGACGCCGACGATTGCGTCGGCGAGTTCTGCGAGCGCTTTCGCGAATGCCATTTCTTCAAGAAGCGCGACGAGGCGAAGTACGCCGACGTCGTGGTGGTCAATCACGCGCTCTTCTTTCTCGATCTCGCGATGGGCGGAGGGTTGCTGCCGCCGTACGACGTCGCGGTGTTGGACGAGGCGCATCAAGCCGAGCGTTGGGCGACCGACGCGCTTACCGCGACGCTCTCGCGCAGCTCGCTCACCCGCATGTTGCGCAAGATGCATCGCACCTATCATTT
>DAHUXY010000021.1 GCA_027315505.1 Vulcanimicrobiota bacterium
ATCGGCGTTGCGGCGATCGATGCGGGGACAGGCTCGTGCGGGGGACGCGTGTGCAGCCGGGCGTTCGCAAATACGGCATCGACGCTGTGCGCGCCGGACGCAACCCACAGCCCGAGCGCGTCGTCGCGATAGAAGGGGCGCTCCGCTGCCAGCATCGCGTAGTACGGGTATGGGTCGGCTGCAGTGACCGCGGTCATGGGATCGAGCATCGTCATGAGGTCATTATAGCGGCCTGATTATTCACATAAACGTGAAGCGTTCGCTGCCCGGCGCTTGACGAAACGACGGGCGGATCACTGTGGAGATGGGCATGGCGCCGCATACCGCTTACCCCGCGAAACGCTCGAATCGGCGCAGACACAACCAGGAGGAAGAGGACGATGCGTTTGCTTGCGCGATAGAAGCGGCATGGCGCAAGCGCAGAGTCCACGGCGGCCGGGGATCAATATTTTCGATGACGCCAAGCCGATGTGGCGGATTTTCCTGGTCTTCCTCGTGCCGCTCATGATCAGTAACGTTCTGCAATCCGCTTCGCAGACGTTTAGCTTTATATTCCTGGGGCGCATGCTCGGCGTCGACGCGCTGGCGGCCGTGTCGGCGGTATTCCCGGTCGTGTTTTTGCTGTTCTCGTTTTTGATTGGGATCGCGAGCGGCAGCACGGTGCTCATCGGGCAGGCCTTCGGCGCCGGCGACCACCACCGCGTGAAAAAAATCGCCGGCACCGTGCTGGGCGCGACGCTGCTCTTCGCCATCTTCGTATCGGTGGTGGGCACGTTGGTCTCGCCATATATGCTGACGCTCTTGGGGACGCCGGCTTCCATCTTGAAAGAAGCCGACGCCTATACGCGCGTCGTGTTCCTCACGGCGCCGGTCATCTTTCCGTATCTGGTGTTCACGACGTTTCTGCGCGGCACCGGTGATTCCAAGACACCGCTGTGGTTTCTCATCGTCAGCACCGCGTTGACGATTCTCTTTACCCCGGCGCTGATTCGCGGCTGGTTCGGCTTGCCGCAGCTCGGCGTGGTCAGCGCCGCCGTCGCCGGCTTGCTCAGCCAGGGGATCGCATTCGCGGCGATGCTGGTGATGCTCGCGCGCACAAAACATCCCCTGCGATTCGACGCGGAGATGGCGCGCGATATGCTCTTCGACCCGAAGATTCTCTGGCTGGTCGTGCGCATCGGCGTGCCTACCGGCCTGCAGGTGATCATGGTCTCGCTTGCCGAGATCGCGGTGATCAGCTTCGTGAATCGCTTCGGCGCTAACGCCACGGCGGCATACGGGGCCGTCAACCAAATTATCAGCTACGTGCAATTTCCGGCAATATCGATCAGCATCGCGGCTTCGATCTTCGGGGCGCAGTGCATCGGCGCGCGCCGCGAGGACAAACTCGGGAGCGTCGTGCGTTCGGCCGTGATGCTCAATTACATCATCGGCGGCGTCCTCATCGCGATCTGCTACATCTTCGCCGATGTCTTGATCGGCTGGTTCATCACCGACCCGGCGACGATCCAAGTCGCCCACGGTCTGTTGGTGATTACGCTGTGGAGCTATCTGCTCTTTGGTAACAGCGCCGTCATCAGCGGCGTGATGCGCAGCAGCGGCACGGTGCTCTGGCCCACCATTAACGGCATCTTCGCCATCTGGGCGGTCGAAGTACCCGCGGCGTTCATCCTCATGCAGCACTACGGCTTGCGCGGCGTGTGGATGGGTTACCCGATCTCATACGCCTTCGTGCTCTGCGCGCAGTTTACGTACTATAAACTGGTGTGGCAAAAGAAAACTCACGCGCGTCTGGTGTAGGCGCTAAACTTCGCCGATCATGATGTCGGGCATACCTTCGAAGAAGTTTTTGATGTCGCCCAGCACGTGGCGGCCGGCTTCGCTCGCCATCGCCGAGCTGTAGGCTTGCATGCTTTCGAAGTAAAGGGTGGTGATGATTTGGTAGGGCGCCGGGTCGCCGGTGGGAGTGCCGACGATTTTGCGGACCTCGCTCGCTTTGAGCCCGTGGTCGGTCAGCGTGTTCTCCACCATCTGAACGTGCGAACCGTAATAGTAATCGGTGTTCATCGTGTTTCCGGATTGGTAGGCGACGGTGATAGCGATCATGGACGCTCCTTCGCGAAAGTGGTTAGATGCGTTTATTCGCCTTGGGGGTAACGCAGGTGCCGCTCGCGCGGCAAACGATCGTCGGTTCGGTAAGGGCATCGGCGGCGCTGGGAGAGATATCGGTGCGCGCGGCAATCACTTTGCGCGCCTCGAACTCCATCTTGCGGGACGACGTGCCGACGTGCACGATGCGTCCGCGCGCTTCAATATAGTCCCCGGCATACACGGGGGCGAGAAACTCGACGGAATCGTAGGCGACGAACAGGCCTTCGTCGCCGTCCATGCGGATGAGCAATTCGGTCGCGACGTCGCCGAACAGGGCGAGCATCCGCGCGCCGTCGACGAGATCGCCGCCGTAGTGGGCGTCGTGCGCGCTCATGCGCAGCCGAATCAGGCTGCTTGGGTCTTCGCCTGTTGCCATAATTCCTCGAGTTCGGCGAGGGAGAGGTCGGCGAGCGCCTTGCCGTTTGCGGCGACGCGTTCTTCCATAAAGCGGAAGCGCCGGTAGAATTTTTCGTTGGCTTCGCGCATCGCCGCTTCGGCATCGATGCCGAGCGCCCGCGAGAGGTTGACGATGGTGAAGAAGACGTCGCCGAGTTCTTCGCGTACGTGGCCGTCGTCGTTCTTCGCGCGGCGCGCTTCGCTCAACTCCGCGAGTTCTTCGTGGAGTTTATCCAAAACGCCGGAGATATTGGGCCAGTCGAAGCCGACGCGCGCGGCTTTCTCTTGCATCCGCTGCCCGCGTTGCAGGGCGCCGAGATGCTTCGGGATGCCGTCGAGGCGACTGGCGCGTTTCTGCCCGGTCTTTTCCTGCGACTTGAGCTTCTCCCAACTGCGCCACTGCGAATCGACGTCTTCGATAACGGCGCTGCCGAACACGTGGGGGTGCCGGCGGATCATCTTGTTCGAGAGCGCGTCGATCACGTCGGCCACGGTGAACGCCCCGGTCTCGGAGCCCAGCTGCGCGTGGAAGACGATCTGCAGCAAGAGGTCGCCGAGCTCTTCGCAGAGTTCGCTGGCATCCTCGTTCTCGATCGCTTCGACCACTTCGTACGTCTCTTCGATGAGGTAGGGAACCAGCGTGCGGTGCGTTTGCTCGCGGTCCCACGGGCAGCCCAGACGCAGGCGAGCCATGATTTCGATGAGATCGTCCCACGAATGGTGCGAGGACTGCGGCGGTAGCGGCACCAGCGGCATCGTGATCGATGCGGAGAGCGTCGCGTGCGGCATGCCGGGCACGATCGCGGTTTCGATATCGCGCGCTTCGAGAGCGCGTAGTAAGAGCGGCAGGCCCGGAAAATCGGAGAGCGGGTTGCCCAATACGCCGATCCCGAGATCGCCGCGCTCGCGCATCGCATCGATGCGGGCGGCGAAGCGTTCGATTTCGTCGGAGCCGCCGCGTACGATCAGCGCCGCGTCGGGTGCGACGTCGACGGTAAGCACGACGCCCGCGCTTGCAAGATACGCTTGGAGATCGGCGGGTGCTAACAGCACGATCGCGTGCGCGACGCTCCGCAGCGCATCCACGCTCCCGAGCGTCATCAAGCTAGGATCGCCGGGGCCGAGCCCCACGATTCGCACCATCATCAGTCGCCGTTCATTCTCCGCCCACTCCCCTTACCCCCGGAGAGCGCTACGCTCACCCCGGGATAGCGCTACGCTCACCCTCGGATAGAGAGAACGGCCGCCCAAAGGGCGGCCGTTCTCGGGACTTTAGCCGGCAAAGCTTCAGCTTTGACGGATAAAGTCTTTAGGGACTGGACGACGCGGCAGGCGCAACCGAGGCTGCCGGTGCGGCGGCCGGCGGCGGCGACGGGAAGAGCCCCGCGAAGCGCGGGTCGTTGACGGTGATGGTCGCCTTCTCTTGCAGACCGGCCAGGAACGGCTGGATCAGCGGAGCTTCCTGCTGCTGGCGCAGAAGGTCGGCGATGCGGTCGTGCGTGTTGGCGAGCGTGGCTTTGACGCCCGGCTGACGCTTTTCGACCTGGATGATGTGGTAGCCGAACGGCGATTTCACCGGAGCGCTAATCTTGCCGACCGGGAGCGAGAATGCGGCCTGGTCGAAGGCCGGGACCATCTGGCCGCGGCGGAACCAGCCGAGCTCGCCGCCCTTATCCTTGCTGCCGGGATCCATCGAGTACTGCTTGGCCAGGGCGGAGAACTTCGCGCCCGCCTTGAGCTGTGCTTCGATCTTGTTCGCGGTTGCGAGATCCGGCACGAGGATGTGGCGTGCGTCCACCTGCGCCGGCTTGTCGAACGCGGCGTGATTCTTCGCGAAGTACGCGGAGATCTGCGCGTCGGAAACCTTGACGCTTCCGCCCACAGCCTTATCGAGGATGATTTGCTCGCGCAGGGCGTTGTGGACGTCGGCTTCGGTTAAGCCGCGCGCCTTGAGCATGTCACCCCACGAGCCGTTGGGAAAGTTCGCCTTGAGCTGGTCTTCACGCGCGGCGATGTCCGCATCGGTGACGTTGATGTTGTTGTTCTTCGCGTACTGCTCGATGAGCGCTTCTTGCACCATCTGCTGCAGCGTACCGCGCGCGGCCGGGCTACCTTCGAGCTTCGAATCGAACGATGCTTGGCTGATCGCTTGGCCGTTAACGGTCGCGATCGTTCCGCCGCCCGAACACGCAACCAGCGTGCCGGCGAGGAGAGCGGTGGCGAGGCCCGCGAGTATGCGGTGGGCTTTCGACATGGTCGGCTCCAGTGGGATAACGTCAGAGTGAATAGACGCGGCGCCAGAGTGACGCCACGTCGGCGGGGTTCGTTTGGAAGCGGCGAGGTCCTCTCAGGCGCGCTGGGCCGCAGGATGGAGCGAAACCGGCAATAGCACGACCGCTTCGCTCCCGCCGTCCGGTAACCGGCGTACCGTAACCGAGCGCGCGACCGTCTGGACGATGTAAAGCCCGCGCCCCGATTCGGCAAGCACGTCCGGGAGTTGCCGGGGCCCCGACCACTCAAAGCCGGGCCCCTGGTCGCGTACCGTCAAGACGGCAAACCCGTTCTCCCAGTGCAGACCGATGGAGATCGGCCCCGGCGCGTGCCGCACCACGTTGCCGACCAATTCGCCGAAAATCAGGGCCGCCGCCGGCACGTCCGAATCGTGATTGGCGCGCGACTCAAGATAGGCGACCAAGTCGCTGCGCGCGCCGTATGCCCGGTTGGCGTCTTGGGATTCAAAGCTCCATCTCATGCCGATATCCTTTGCACGTTGACGCCGTTCGCGTACGCATCCTGCGACAGCGAGGCAGCAGCCGGTCGTATGATGACCAGGATCGCTATATCGTCGCGCCCCGATCGCGTGCCGAGAATGCGCTCGCGAATGGCGTCGGCGGGATTCGCCGCCGTCTCGAACGCCAGCGAACCGACGACTTCGTGGAGCCGCCGCTCGCCGCGCACGAAATCGCGCTCGTTCTCCACGATCCCATCCGTGTACGCGATGAAGGCTTCGCCGGGCGCCAGCACCTCCACGTTCGACGGTGCGTCGACCGTATCGATGATGCCGAGCGGCGGAGCTTCCGAACGCAACGTGCGCACGCTCCCATCAACCCCGGCGATCAACGCCGGCGGGTGGCCGGCGGATGCATAGACGAGGTGTCCGTTACGAGCATCGTACGTTCCGCACAGCGCGGTTACCATCTGGTCGCCCTGGAGCCGGAGCACGCGATTGGCCTTTTCCAGAATCGTCGCAGGGTCGCTCTCTACGGAGGCAAGCGCGCGAATTGCGTGGCGCACGCGGCTCATCACCACCGCGGCATCCAGGCCGTGCCCGGTAACGTCGCCCAGCGAGAAGGCAAAACGTCCGTCGCCCATCTCGAAGACGTCGTACCAATCGCCCCCGATGACGGCCAAATCTTCCGCCGCGGCGTACGTCGCGTCGAAGCGGACGGCTGCCGTGACGGGTAGCTCGTTCGGCAGTTGCGCCCGGGCGAACGCGTCGGCGACCCGGCGTGAGGCTTCGAGCTCTTGCGAGAGCCGGCTGCGATACCCGGCGAACAACACCACCGCGACGGCGACGACGACGATCAATGCGAGCGCGATCCATCCACTCGTGCGCAGCGTCTTCAGCGAATCCCCGGCGACCGACTGGATACGCAGCGTCAGCGCATCGCGCAAGATCATGGACGACGCGCGCATCTCGTCCAGAATCGGCTGCCCTTGCAGCTGCAATCGCGCCGCCTGCCGTGGCGTCGCGCGGAACGAAGGGCGCGCGATCGTACGCTCCCAGCGAGCGTTGAGTGCGATCATGGTCGACGCGCGCTGGGCCAGCGTCGTGAGATGCGAGTGCAGCAAGGTCGCTCGAAGCTCTTGGAGCCGCGGGCCCAGGGCCGGATGTACCCGCGCGTACCCGCTCAACGCCGAACGCTCCCCCGTAGCGGCATACATGAGCAGCGAATTCGCTTCCACCAGTTGCATGCGCAAGGAATCGGAGCGCGCGAGCTC
>DAHUXY010000146.1 GCA_027315505.1 Vulcanimicrobiota bacterium
TCGCGTTGCACGATGACGTGAGCGCCGGGTATGCCTTGAGCGTGGAACCAGAGATCGCCGGGACGCGCCACCCGGAACGTCAGGTCGGCGTTCTCCGTGGGCGAGCGCCCCACGAGGATGCGGCTGCCGTTCGGCGTGCGCACTTCGAGCGGAGCGCGTTTGCGTTTCTTGGCGGCCTTCGCCGTGGTCGAACGATGCGGTTCGATGCAGGCTACGGCGTCTTCGACATCCGATAGATCTTCGTCCGCGGCTCGTTCGACTTCCCATGCCAGTGCTTCGATCGCTTCGCGCTGCGAGCGCAACAACCGCTCGCGCTCGTCGAGATGCGGGAGCGACGCTCCCAGCTTCTTGTACTCGGCGAAGAGTTTTAGCGCGCGTTCCTTGGGCTCGTCGCGCGCGGACTCGTCCAATTCGTATAACGTGTTGTAGATCGTCTCTCCCTGCGTTCGCAGGCTCTCGCGATCGAGCGCTTTCGCGCGCTTAGCGGCGATCGTCGCCAACTCGCCGTCGGTGCGTTTCGCGCGATCGGCTAGGCGTTTTCGCAGCGCGGCGCGGCGCGCGCCGGTGCGCGCGCGTTCGGCGCCGCCGGCGTTTGCATCGCGCGCCTCGCCGAGTAGCGCGAGCAACGAAGCTTCGCGAGGGCCGCGTTGCGCGTCTTCGAGGTTGGGAAGTTCCAGCACGTGCGCTTGCAGCAACGCGCCGTTACGCCGATAGGTGTAGAGCGGCTCGCGCATCGCGGCGTCGCTCTCGAAGTACGCGAGCGCCTCCGGCTCGGGGATCGCGCCTGCGGCTTGTGCGACGAGCTTTGGCATCAAGGAGGCCTGCGGCCTGGCAGGGGGCGGCTGGTAGGTCATGCCGGTTTGAATCGCGCGCGTGCCGTTCTGCGCGAGCGAGAACTCCTTGGCGGCGGTGACGATCGTTTCGCGTTTTGTGAGAATGATGTTGCCGAACCGCGGCACGAGCTCGACGTAGAGTTCGACTTCGTCGCCGACGCCGAAGCGGGATCTGGCCCCGAACGTCAAGCGGATCAAGCGGTCGCCTTTGCGCGCCTTAGCACCCAGGAGCGCCATGCCGCGGAGCGTGACGGCCAAGGCTCGGATGAACCCGGGCTCGGCGGCGATGGGCAACTCTCCGTCTTCCACGGTGACGACCGGCGGGGTACCGAAGATATCGATGCAGAGCAGCGCCGTGCGGCCGTGGCTCCAAAGCGCGATCGCGGTGCGCTTATCGGGCAGGAGCCCGACGTCTCGCACCTTCGCGCCGCGGAAGCGCTGCTCGATCTCGAATGCGAGCCGTCGAATTAAAACCCAGTCCGTCACCATGCCAGCGGCATGATTCGCACGTCGTGACGAAATACTCTCTGCCGTATGATCCGCATTGCAGCCTCCGTCCTCGCCGTTGCGTCGCTGCTGGCTTTAGGTGCCTGCTCCTCCGGTGTGGCCGGGCCCGCCGGATGGAAGAAGAGCGGCCCCGCAGTATGGACGAGCCCAAGCGGCGAGCGGTACGCCTACGTTTCGCGCAAATTCGATGGAACCATCAGCGACCTGGCCTCGCAGGTCGCGACCGATGTGGAACTCTCGCACCGCGGAGCGCGGCTGTTGCGCAGCGATCCGATCGCCGCGTGCCCTGCTCAAGCCGCCATCGCGACATTCGTGCAAGGGTCGACCACGATCGAACAAGCCTTCGGCGTCGTCAACAACCGAAGCATCACGATCGCGTATTCGCGGCCGAGCGGCGCGCCCGAATCGGCGGCCGCGGCGTCGGCGATGGAACGCACGCTCTGCGCGGCGCCGCTCTAGGCCGATCGGCTACGGCTTTGCCCTAGCAAAGCGGTCGCGCAGTTCGCGTTTGAGGACTTTGCCGCTCGGCCCGAGCGGCATCGCTTCAACGAAGTGGACGTGCCGGGGATACTTATATTTCGCGAGATGTTCTTGCGACCAAGCGATCAGCGTGCTGCTTTCGATCGCATCGCCCTCCGAGCTGCGCACGATCACGGCGACGACCTCCTCGCCGTGCACTTCGTGAGGAACCCCGATAACCGCGACTTGCGAGACGGCCGGGTGGCGCATGAGGACCTCCTCGACCTCGCGAGGGTAGACGTTGTAGGCGCCTCGCAGGATCATGTCTTTCTTGCGATCGACGATGGTGATAAAGCCCTGGGCGTCCTTCGTGCCCAGGTCGCCGGAACGGAACCATCCGTCAACGATCGCGGCTCGCGTCGCTTCGGGGTTATTGAGATACCCTTTGAAGACGCAGTGGCCGCGGATGACGATCTCGCCGAGTTCGCCGGTCGGCTCAAATTCGATACGGTCGTCGATCTCGGCTTTGGCAATCTCCAATTCGACCCCCCAGATCCCGCAGCCGACCGTCCCCGGTTTGCGGCCGAAAACCCGTTGGTTGAACGACGCCACGGGCGAGGTCTCGGAAAGGCCGTATCCCTCGAGGATTTCGGTCGAAAAGACCGATTCGAACGCCTCGAGCACAGCGAGCGGAAGCGAGGCGCCGCCGGAGGCGCACGAGCGCAAGGCCGGGCGGCGAGGGTCGCTCTTGGCGGCCTCGAGCAGCCCGATGAACATCGTGGGCACGCCCGTGAAGATGGTGACCCCGTGCTGCATCATCAGCTCGATCGCGGTCGCGCCGTCGAAACGCGGCATTAGCACGATGCCGGCGCCGACCCGGAAGGCCGTATTCATCACGCAGGTTTGCCCGAACGAGTGGAAGAGCGGCAGGCAGGCCAAGAACACGTCGGTGTGCTGGACTGCAAACAGGTCGTGGGCGGAGATCGAGGCGTTCAGCACGAGGTTGTTTTGGGAGAGCACCGCCCCCTTGGGAGTCCCGGTCGTGCCGCTGGTGTAGAGGATGACGGCGTCGTCTTCGGGCTCCCGCTGGCGATACGAGGGAAGCGGCTCCAGCCCGGCCGACTCCGCCTCGAGGCTGCCGTCCGCCTCGCCGGGCTGGGCGATCACGCTCAGGCACGGGATGCCCGCGAGCTTCGCGCCGGCGCCCCCGGACGCCAGAAGCGGGCCCGCACAGACCAGCAGCTTCGCGCCCGAATCCTTCAACACGTAGGCGACCTCGGCTGCCGTGAGCAACGCGTGGACCGGGACGACGACCGCGCCCAGAGCCAGCGCCCCGTAGTACGCACGCGGAAAATCGGGGATGTTCGGAAGCATGATGGCCACCCGGTCGCCCGGGCCGATGCCGCGCCGTTCGAATGCCGCCGCATAGCGACGCGCCTGCTCCCACAACTGGGTAAACGTGATCGTACCCGGCCCGAAGACCACGGCGGTCCGATCCGGATAGCGGAGCGCCGATTCGGCCAAGATCGATGCGAGAGCTAGCGACATACGAGGGGTCCTCCTGTTGCAGTGTGAACAAAACGAGCTTTGCCGTCGTTTGGAGTGCGCGTGATCACCGGCCCGGGTCTACTTTTCGTCGTTTCAGGCCCCTCGGGGGCCGGCAAGGATACGTTGGTAGATGCTTTGCGCGAGCGCTCGCCGCGCCTGCATTACTCCGTATCCGCCACCACCAGAGATCCGCGTGCGGGAGAGCGCGAAGGCGAACACTACTTCTTTCTAACTCGTGAAGATTTCGAACGGCGGCGGAATGCCGGCGGATTCCTCGAATGGAGGGAGTACAACGGCAACCTCTATGGTACCCCGCGCGATTACGTGATCGGTACCCTTCACCAGGGTTACGATCTCATCATGAAGCCCGAGGTCAACGGGGCGTTGGCCGTCAAAGCGGCATTTGCCGATGCGGTCCTGATCTTTCTCGTGCCCGACCGCCTCTCGCACCTGCGCGACCGGCTGCTGGCGCGGAGAACCGAAACGAACGAAGAGATCGCTCGCCGTCTGGAAATCGCGCACGAGGAGATGAAATTCATTCCGAATTTCGATTACCTCGTCATCAACGAGCAGGGGCAATCCGAACAAGCGGTGCGCGACCTGCAGGCCATTCTCCAAGCGGAGCGGTTTAGGATCCATCGGTATAGCGATCCCTGGCTCAAAAATGTAGAACTCACCTAAGTGCACCATCAAGAAGTAAGGAACCCATGAGTAAAACGGTATTCGGAGATCTCGACGCGCTGCTCAAGCACGCCGACTCCAAGTTCAGCCTCGTCAACATCGTGACCAAACGGGCGCGCCAGCTCAACAACTGGATTCGCGTCCAGCAGCTCCCCGCGGCCGACCGCCGCGAGTTCTTTGCCAGCGAGCCGCTGATCGCGCAAGACGAAATCAATCCCAATAAGCCCGTATCGATCGCCCTGGACGAAATCGCCGAAGGCATGATCGAATACCATCGCACCAAGGAAAGCATCAAGTAAGCGCGATTGCGGTAGAGACGAACTATGTGTGGGATCGTTGGATACATTGGGGAACGCGATAGCGTCCCCATCATCATGGATGCCCTCGGGCGGCTAGAGTACCGCGGCTACGACAGCGCGGGCGTTGCGGTGATCGATGCCGCGGGCAGGCTGACGGGCTCCAAAGCCGAGGGCAAACTTTCGCGGCTCGCGGAGCGGCTACGCGACGGCAGCCCCCTGGCCGGCACGTGCGGCCTGGGCCATACGCGGTGGGCCACGCACGGAAAGCCGAACGACGCGAACGCGCATCCGCATTTGGATTGCTCCGGAAAGATCGCCGTCGTTCACAACGGCATCATCGAGAACTACGGGCCGCTCCGGGCCAGATTGGTCGAACTCGGGCATACCTTCAAGAGCGAGACCGATACCGAGGTCCTCTCGCACCTGATCGAGATGCACTACGACGGCGATCTCGCGACCGCGCTGCGCAAGACGCTGCGCGAAGTCCGGGGAGCGTACGCGCTGGGCGTCATATCGAGCGACGATCCCGAACATTTGATTTTCGCGCGGAACGGTGCGAGCCCGCTGGTGGTGGGTATCGGTGAGGGAGAGATGTTCGTCGCCTCCGATACTCCCGCGATCCTGCCGTACACGCGACGCGAGATCATCCTCCAAGAGGGCGAAATGGTGGTGGTCGGGCGCGACGGCTACAGCCTGACGGATTACGAAGGCGCGCCCATCGATCGCGAAGTCGTGACGGTGACGTGGGATGCCACCTCGGCCGAAAAGAGCGGCTACAAGCATTTCATGCTCAAGGAAATCTTCGAGCAGCCGGTGGTGATCAAGGAGACGCTGGCCGGCCGCATGGACGAAAACGGCCACGTGCATCTCGCGAGCGAGCTGGGCGGCGTCACCGACGACGTTCTGCGCGCGATCAGCAAGATCGCCATCACCGGCTGCGGCACCGCGTATCACGCCGGCATGGTCGGCATGTATCTCCTCCGCTCGCTCGTGCACTTGCCGGTGGAGATGGAACTCGCCAGCGAGTTTCGTTACGGCGACCCGGTGATCGACCCCACCGCTTTGGTGATCGCGATGTCGCAATCGGGCGAGACGGCGGATACGGTTGAAGCCGTGCGCATCGCTAAGGATGCCGGGAGTACGATCTTGGGCATTTGCAACGTGCTGGGATCGCACCTCACCCGTTTGGCGCACGGCACGCTCTATACGCGTGGCGGGCCCGAAATCGGCGTGGCGGCTACCAAGACGTACGTTTCGCAGGTTACCGCCATGACGCTCTTCGCGCTCTACTTGGCGAAGCTGCGCGGCACCGCCGATCCCGCGCGCCTCCAGGCGATCGGCGAAGGCACCAAGCTTTTGCCCGCCGCGGTTGACGTCGTGCTCGACACGTCGCACGAGATCCGCAAGGTCGCAAAAAAATATCGCAAGATGCAGAGCTGTCTGTTCATGGGGCGCTACATCAACTATCCGACCGCACTCGAAGGCGCGCTCAAACTCAAAGAGATCTCCTACATTCACGCCGAGGGCTACGCCGCGGGCGAGATGAAGCACGGCCCGATCGCGCTGCTCGACCCGCACGTTCCCGTGATCGGCGTTATGACCGACGATCGCGTTCGCGAGAAAATGCTTTCGAATCTGATGGAATCGAAAGCGCGCGAAGCCCCCGTCATCGTCGTGGCGAATCATGGAGATGAAGAAGCTCGCGCGGTTGCCGACCACGTGTTCTGGGTTCCGAAGGTCGACGAACTGCTCTCGCCCATCGTCAACGTGATACCGTTGCAACTCCTGGCCTACCATATTGCCGACATCGAAGGCAAGGATGTCGACCAGCCGCGTAACCTTGCAAAAACCGTCACCGTTGAGTAACGAAAGTACCGGTAACATGACCCGTAGCGATGGGCGTCGGCCCGACCAACTTCGCCCGATTACGATCGAGCCGAACGTGATGAAGTACGCGGAGGGCAGCGCCCTTATCAGCATCGGCCACACGCGCGTCCTGTGCGCCGCGACGCTCGAAGAGCGCGTCCCGGGATGGATGAAGGGCAAAGGCCTGGGATGGGTGAGCGCCGAGTATGCGATGCTGCCCCGCGCGACGCACGAACGCACGCAACGCGAATCGTCCAAAGGACGGGTCGGCGGCCGCACGCACGAAATCCAGCGCATCATCGGCCGGGCGCTCCGCGCCGTGACCGATACCGCGAAACTGGGCGAGCGCACCGTGTGGATCGACTGCGACGTTCTGCAAGCCGACGGCGGGACGCGAACGGCTTCGGTCACCGGTGCGTTCGTGGCGCTCGCGCTCGCGCTCGCCAAAAACTTTCAGCCGGCCGACGCGCGGCGCTGGCCGTTGAGCGGCATGGTGGCGGCGACCAGCGTCGGCATCGTTAACGGCATCCCGATGCTGGATCTGGCGTACGATGAAGATAGCAACGCGCATACCGATATTAACGTGTTCATGACGGACGCCGGGCGATTCGTGGAGTTGCAAGGAACCGCGGAGGCGGCGCCGTTCGACCGCATCGAACTCGACGCTCTCCTGGCGCTCGCCGAAGGCGGCGTACGGGAACTCTTCACGTCCCAACGCGCGGTCCTCGCGGCCTGCGGCGTCGAGATCGGCGCGCATGCCGGTTGATCCGCAGCTCGCCGAACTCGTGCGGCGCGTCGGCGAATTTCACATCACCGATCGCGCGATGAGCGAGGCGCAACTAGCGATCTCGGCCGCGCTCGCGTCCGGTCAGGCGGACGCCCGCGAAACGCGGCGGTACCTCGAAGCGGTGCGGCGCTACTTCTCCGGTTTCGAAAGCGAAGCGCGCGCCCATCTGCGAGATCTCGATCGGCGCCTCGAGCAGCTCCATCAGGTGCAATTCAATCTTACGGCGGAGCGTGGCGTTGCGGCGAAACGCATCGAGGTAACCCACGACGTGCTGGCCGACGCCGGCGCGCTGGAGCGCTCGACCGCGTGAAGATGCTCGACAAGGTCGGTCGCGCGACGACCGGCTTCTTCGATTACAGCGGCGGCATCGCGACGCTCGCCGGCGAGTCGGCCGGCTTCCTGGTGCGCCTGCGCATCCGGTTCGTCGAGACGCTGAACCAATGCTATTTCCTGGGCTTTCAGTCGCTCTCGATCGTCCTGCTAACCTCCCTCTTCACGGGCATGGTGATCTCGCTCGAATCGGCCATGCAAGCCGTCCAATATGGCGTCGGCAACTTGGTCGGCGGAGCGGTAACGTACGGCTCGGTCCGCGAGTTGGGCCCGATGCTTACCGCCGTCGTGGTCGCCGGACGCGTCGGTGCGGCGATCGCCGCGGAGTTGGGATCGATGGTCGTAACCGAGCAGATCGACGCGCTCACCTCGATGGGCCTGGAACCCACGCGCTTTCTGGTCGTCCCCCGCCTGCTGGCGCTGTTGATCATGCTTCCGCTGCTCACGATCTGCGCCGACGTCATTTCGACCCTCGGCGGCATGTGGATCGCGCAGACCTACGCGCACATTTCCGTCGAAACGTTCCTCTCTTCGGCGCGCCAAGCGATCGGATTCGAAGACGTCCTCAAGGGCTTGGTGAAATCGGTCGTCTTCGCGCTGATCATCGCGCTCGTCGGCGCATATCAGGGGCTCTCGACACGGGGCGGGGCGGCCGGCGTCGGTAAGGCGACCACCGGCGCGGTCGTCATTTCGATCATCCTCATCTTTGTTTCGAACTTCGCGCTCTCGATGGTCTTGTTCGGTGGCCATTAGCGTACCGAACGTCATCGCCAAGCTCGACGATATCAGCTTGAGTTACGGCGAGAAGGTCATTCTCAAGAACTGCTCCCTCGATATCGTCGAAGGGGCGATTACGTGCATCATCGGCCTCTCCGGGGCCGGGAAATCGACCATCGTCCGATTGCTCGACGGTTTGAGCCGGCCGCAATCCGGGCACGTCTACCACCGCGGCGTGGATATTTGCCATATCTCCGAGCGTCAACTCATGGACGTGCGGCG
>DAHUXY010000152.1 GCA_027315505.1 Vulcanimicrobiota bacterium
GGCTCCGTGTAGGGCATCAGGCCGAACTCGGGCGTGTTCGTTTTTCCGAAGATGTTAAGACCGGCGGCCTTCACGCGCTGGAAAAACGGGTGATCCGCCGGCGGGACGTAACCGCGAAAGTAGCGGCTGCCCATCGTCATCGGCACCCCGGCCAGCGGCGGCCCCAGGTCCTTGGCAAGAAACGGCACACCATGAAAAGGGCCGTCGGGCAGGCCGGTCGCAGCGTCGCGACGGGCCGCGTCGTAGCACTTCGCCACCAGCCCGTTGAGCCGTGGATTGACTGCCTCCGCGCGGCGTATCGCCGCCTCCAGCAACTCGGCTGCGCTCACGCGCCGCTCGCGCACCAACGCTGAAAGACCGATCGCATCGAAGCGCTCGTACTCGGCGAAATCCGCCATGCTTCCCCCCATCCTAGCCCGGCTCATGTACGGACCGACGCGGTGAAACACCCCCGCCGCACGCGCGTACATGGACCAGTTACACCGGAGGAACCACCATGAGCATCATTCTTCTCAGCGCCATCTCGATGATCGGCTTCGCCCTCGTTCTCCTGGGCTGCTCCCTCGTAGAAGCCCACCGCGCCGGCCTACTCCACCAAAAATAAAACGGGCCCGTCACCCCAACGAGCCCGCCTCACGCGTGCGGCTTTGCGGGCGCGCAGCGCCCGCAAAACGCGAAGAGTTCGCCCCGCAGGGCGAACTCACTTGGGATACGTCATCTCCTTGGGTACGACGTACTTGTCGAATTCTTCGCTGGTGACGTGCCCCAAGCCGACGGCCGCTTCTTTGAGCGTCGTGCCGTGGTGATGGGCGTGCTTGGCAATCTCGGCCGCTTTGTCGTAGCCGATCTTGGGCGAGAGTGCCGTCACCGTCATCAACGATTCCGCCAGGTACTTCGCAATCACCGGCTCGTTGGCTTGCAGCCCTTCGACCGCATGTTCGCGGAACATCGTCGCCGTATCGCGCAAGAGATGGCACGAGTGCAAGAAGTTCGCGATCATCACCGGGTTGAACACGTTGAGTTCGAAGTTGCCCTGCGACGCGCCGAAGCTGATCGCCGTGTCGTTTCCGAACACCTGAGCGACCACCATCGTCATTGCTTCCGATTGCGTCGGATTCACTTTGCCCGGCATGATGGAACTGCCCGGCTCGTTCTCCGGAAGGATCAATTCGCCGATGCCGGCACGCGGGCCCGATGCGAGCCAACGGATGTCGTTCGCTATTTTCATGAACGCCACCGCGAGCGTCTTGAGCGCGCCCGATGCGAAGACGAAATCGTCATGCGATGCCAGCGCCGTGAATTTGTTGGGGTGCGAGCGGAACGGCAAGCCGGTTAATTCGGCAAGCTTCTTCGCCATCCGTTCGGCGAATTCGGGATGCGCGTTGAGGCCCGTGCCGACCGCGGTGCCGCCGATGGCCAGATCGTAAATGTGGTTCAGGGCTTCGTTGATCGCGACCATCGCGCGATCGAGTTGCGTGACGTAACCCGAGAACTCTTGGCCCAACGTCAGCGGCGTCGCATCCTGAAGATGCGTGCGGCCGACCTTGACGATGTCTTTCCACTGTTTGGCTTTGACGTCGAGCGAGTCGCGCAGATGTTCGATCGCGGGGAGCATTTTCACGACCGCTTCGGCAGCGGCCATGTGCATCGCGGTCGGAAACGTATCGTTTGACGACTGCGACATATTGACGTGGTCGTTCGGATGGACGGGCTTCTTCGAACCCATCTCGCCGCCGGCGATCTCGATCGCGCGATTCGAGATCACTTCGTTGACGGTCATGTTCGTCTGCGTGCCCGAGCCGGTCTGCCAAATGCGCAGCGGGAAATGGGCGTCGAGTTTGCCGGCGATCACTTCGTCGGCAGCCGCCACGATCAGATCGGTCTTCTCTTTCTCGAGCTTTCCGAGATCGTGATTGACAAGGGCGGCCGCCTTCTTCAATTCGGCCATCGCCTTGATGACTTGCTTCGGCATCACGTCGCGCGGCCAGGTGCCCTCGCCGATGTCGAAGTGGATGAGCGAGCGCGCCGACTGCGCGCCGTAATACTTGTCTGCGGGGACGTCGATCTTGCCCATCGAGTCGGTCTCGACGCGCTTGGATGAGGCCCCGTTGGTGGAGCTATTTGCAGTGGTCATGTCCCAGACATTTTCGCGCTTTTCCAGCGATTTGGGCCTCTACTTAGGTCGGCAAGGCCGAATGAGAGCCGCGGGCGTAGAAGTGCCACATTGGTGGCACCCTAGGGTTACTTAGCGCGCGCGGAGGGCGGCTTTGAGCCCGTCGATCGACGTCCCGATGGATTCCATGCCGGTGATCTCGTAAATCGTCAGCGGGAAGCGCGGGTTGAATCGGCGCTTATCGCAGCGCGGGCAACTCGCCGGCTTTCCAGGGCGCTTCTTGCGCAGCACCTCGAACGCGCAATGTTCGCAGCGTAGAATGTAACGCTTGCTCGACTCGGTGAGCGGGCGCACGTTGCCCAAGTCGTGATAGATCGACGATAGGCCGCACTCGCGCAGCTTCTTCTTAAAGCGCGCGCCGTGGCCGGTGTCGCGATACTGTGCGAAGCACCACGCGTGCACCATTTCGTGCAGCAGCGTTTCCTCGAGGGCTTCGGGATAGCGTTCGAAGTGCTTGGTCGAAAGCTCGATGAGCAGCGGAAAAGGGCCGTAGGTTATTCTTCCGGCAGAATTCGAGAAGCGCGCGTTGTAGCGTATCCGGCAATCCGGAGCCTGCCCGTTGAAATGCTGATAATTCAAGCGTGCGAAAAGGAGCTGAAGATCGGCCTCGGTAGGGAGCACGAATGATTCGGTTCGTCGTTCGTCCAATCGAATCATGGTGAAACAAGCTTCGCCCCGCGGCCTGCCGCCGCGCATCTATCTCCCGATCGTCGCGGTCTTCGCCTTGCTCTTTCTGGGAGTGATGGCGTACCTCGTCGCCGACGGCCTCGGCGTCTCGGGTTCGGTCTTCGGCAAGAGCGGGAGCGCCACGGCAGCAAACCCCGCCCAGCAAGCGCAGGGCGCTCAGAACAGCGTTCAGGGCGGTGGCCCTCCCCCGGCCGTCATGGCGCAATTGCAGACGCTGCGAGCGCGCATCGCGAAGGACCCGAAAGACGACGTCGCGCTCACGCAACTCGGCGATATGTATCTCGCCGCGAGCAAGTTCCGGCAAGCCATCCCGTTCTACGATCGCGCGCTCAAAGCCAATCCGTCGAACGTTGCCGCCCAGACCGGCTTGCAGCAAGCGAAGTCCGGCATCGCCGACCAGGCCGCCGCCAACCAATGAGGCTCTACGTCTCGTGCGACATGGAGGGCACGGCCGGCGTCTGTTCGTGGATGCAAGTCGACCCATCCGATACGCACGAATACCCGGCGTATCGCCGCTACATGACGCGTGAAGTGCGCGCCGCCATCGAAGGCGCGCGTGCCGTCGCTCCGGCCGAGGTCGTGATCAACGACTCGCATTGGAGCATGCGCAATCTCCTGTGGGACGAGTTGCCGCACGACGTGCGCGTCATCTCCGGTTCGCCCAAACCGCATTCGATGATGGAGGGCGCGCAAGCCCGGTTCGACGGCGCCTTCTTCACCGGCTACCACGCCAAAATCGGCGACGCAAACGGCACGCTCGCCCACACCTATAGCAATAGCGTGCTCTACAACGTCTCGATCAACGGCGTGCGCTGCAGCGAAGCGCTGCTCAACGCCGCCATGCTCGGCTCGCAGGGAACGCCACTGCTCATGATTACCGGCGATCGCACCATCGTCGAGGAGACCACCGCTGCGATGCCCTGGGTCACCGGCGTCATCGTGAAAGATGCGGTCGGCTACTACAGCGCCAACTCGATGACCCCGTCGAGCGCCTGCGAGGCGATTCGCGCCGGCGCCGGCGCGGCAATCCGCGGAATGGCTGCGGCGCGCCCATTCACCTTCGCCCCGCCGAGCGAGCTGCTGATCGAAACCGCCGGTGTCGAGCACGCCGACTTCATCGAATTACTGCCCACCTTCGAACGCGTCGGCGGCCGAGCCGTGCGACATATCGCGGCCGACTACCCATCGGCGTTTCGCGCATTCCTCGTCGCCACGCGCCTCGCCGGCGCCGCAACGGCAATCGCATGAAACTCTACATCTCCTCCGATATGGAGGGCGTCGCCGGCGTCTGCGCGTGGGAGCAAGTCGACGCGCGCACCCCGCATCCGGAATACGCGCTCTACCGCGAATACTACACGCACGAAGTCCGCGCCGCCATCGAGGGCGCGCGCGAGCTCGGCCCCGCGGAGATGCTCGTCAACGACTCCCACGGCCCCATGCGCAACCTGCTCTTCGATCTGCTACCGCCCGATATCCGCGTGCTCTTCGGGAACCGTAAACCGTATTCGATGGTGCAAGATGCCGATTCCACGTTCGACGGCGCCTTCTTCATCGGCTACCACGGCGCGATCGGCGACGCAAACGCCGTGCTCTGCCACACCTACACGCCGTCGGTCATTCACAACGTCCACGTCAACGGCGTACGCTGCAGCGAAGCGACGCTCAACGCCGCACTGCTGGGCCATCACGGCGTACCGTTGCTGCTGGTAACCGGCGATCGCACGACGGTCGAGGGCGTGCAGCGTCAAATGCCCTGGGTTGAAGGCGTCATCGTCAAAGAATCGATCGGCACGTTCAGCGCCGATTCCATCTCGCCCGCCGCCGCGCAACGCGCGATCGCTGCGGGCGCGCGCCGCGCCCTCGAACGACGCGACGAAATGGGCACGTTCGTCTTCGAGCCTCCGATCGCGATGGAGATCGATCTCGCCAAAGTCGAACAGGCCGATCTGGTCGAGATGATTCCCGGCTTCGAGCGCACCGGCGCGCGCAGCGTACGCTTCATCTGCGACGACTATCCGACGATCTTTAAAGCCTTCGTCGCAACGTTCCGGTTAGGAGCAACGGCGTAGGGGCCTCTCGCCGCATGGAGCGGGGCCGGGTAGGCTACACCGTTGGGACGGGGCCTGTGAGGGAGGAGCGGAGCCCGGAGGGCGGGAGCGACGACGAACGGAGTAGATACCGTGTTGCAAGTCAAGCAGGCTGCCAGGCGGAGTCGAATGCTTGGCGAGATTTAAGAACCCCATAGGCCAAGACGAGAAGCTTGCGCATCACGGCCGCAAGAACGACCATTTTTGCCTTTCCGTTCGCGCGCATTCGTTCAGCGAACGCGCGAAGGGCGGGGTTGAATCGCATGGCAGCCATTGCGGGAAAAAAGAGCGTCTTGCGAAGCCGGGCGTTGCCCGTTTTGCATAGGTGCGATCTCGGGCGTAAGGAGGTGCCGGATTGGCGCTCCGCTGGCGAGAGGCCGGCATACGCGGCAACGGCTTTCGCCGAGGTAAAGTTCTCAAGATCGGGAACTTCGGCTAGAATCGAGAACGCCGTGATGTCAGCGATCCCCGGAATCGAGGTAAGCAACTGGTGCTTCTCGCGCAAATCGGGATGCCCGTCGACGTGTCGTCGGATCTCGTCTTCGATGTGCGCAATCTCCGCTTCAAGTGCAGTAACAACCCCTCGAATGGAGACCTGGACCGTATCGGGAAGGCCCGGTAGCTGCAACCGCGCCATCTCATGCGCGCATGTCGTTTTTAGATGCTCAAGATGACGCGCAAGGCCTTGCAGCCTACGCATTTCCGGCGTTGGCGCGGTCCAGGGCAATGGGTTTTGTGCGCGGCAGAACCGCGCGATCAAGGCCGCATCGACTGCATCATTTTTCGTTCGCAAGAGCTCGCTGCGGGCGTAGGATCTTGTGCGGCTCGGATTGACCACGCTCACCCGATGACCCGTGTCACTTAGATGGAGCGCCAATGCCTCCCAGTATGGACCAGTTGCTTCCATGCAGGCGTGCAGCAGCCCAATATGCCGATTGTGCAGCCACGAATCGAGCTGTTTGAATCCCGCTTCGGAATTCGGGAAACTCTTTTTCCCGGAGCCACCTGCCTCGCAAAAAAGCGCAGCATGGAAGTGATCTTTTGAGATGTCAATGCCCAGAATGTCCATATGACTTCCTTTCGATTGGCCGCGCTCGCACGATCGTACTTGTGCATACAAGCTGTGCTCACAATGAGCCGCCTTCGATACCGTTCGATCTCCTGCGGCGCGGGTGCCGGTCGCCTATCTACTCCACGGGCTTAAGAGCCCTGCATTTTCCCAGCGTACCGACACCGGCCAGTCCCTCTTCGTGGGAGGCCTAGCCCCAACATACAAGTGTTTTTCACATGGATGTGAAAAACGCGCGCGTCCCCGCTCCAACGGTGTCGCCCGCCCCGCTATCTCCTGGAAGGCGCCGCCGAGCATGTGAAACCCTATGAAGATAAGGCATCCAAAGCTGCGAGCACGTCCGTTGCGGTCGGAACGCGGTCGCGGAAGGGCACGATGGTATGCGCGAGCGATGGCGGGCGATCGAGC
>DAHUXY010000166.1 GCA_027315505.1 Vulcanimicrobiota bacterium
TCCTCGGCGAGGGCCGGGCTCCCGCGTACGCCCAAGGCGCGCGAGACGTGTCCCTCGTGCATCACCGCATCGCCCTTGAGATGCTCGTCCTCGCAATGGGATATGAATACGCCCGGAATGTCGGCGGCGGCGTGGGCCGCATCGCGCAAGACGCGCGCGTTCATTACCGTATTGCCGTCGTCCGAAAAAGCGACCGCGCCGGCGCGAGCTAGGCTTGCGAAGTCGCACGGCTCTTCGCCACGCCGCCCGAGCGTGATCGCGGCGATGGGATAGACGCGGGAGCGCGCGCGCCGGCGCAGTTCGGCGGTGAGCTGTTCGAGGGTTCCTTCGGTATCGAGCGCGGGGTTGGTATTGGGCATGCATGCGATGGCCGTGAACCCGCCGCGGACCGCCGCCGCCGTTCCGCTTTCGATCGTCTCTTTGTGCGGGAAGCCGGGTTCGCGCAGGTGCACGTGCATGTCGATGCAACCCGGCGCCACGATCGCGCCGGTCGCATCGAACGTGGCTTCGCCCTCGCGCGGCCGGAGATGCTCGCCGATTTCGACGACGATACCGGCCTCGATGCGAAGATCGCGAAGGCCGTCGAACGGAACCGATGGATCGACCAGACGGCCACCGCGCACGAGCATGGGCGGCCTACCTTTGACCGTTGACGAGAAAATCCAAGACGGCCATACGAACGTACACGCCGTGCATCACCTGCCGGGCGTAGCGCCAGCCGGCAAACTCCAGCACGCTGTCGTCGAGTTCCATCCCGCGGTTATACGGGCCCGGATGCATCACGATGGTCTGCGGGCGCAGGCGGCTGAGCCGCGCGTGGTCGAGACGGTACGACGCAACGTACTCCGCGTCCGTTAGCGGCATCGTTTCGAAGCGTTCGCGCTGAATGCGCAATAAGATCAACGCGTGAGCGTGTTCGAGAACGGCGTCGAGGTCGCGTTCGATCCGCGCTCCCGCGATCGCGTGACCGGTCGGAAGAAAACACTCCGGTCCGACCAGAACGACGTCCACGCCCAACCCGATGAGCCCGAGCATGGTGGAGTGGGCGACGCGGCTATGCAGGACGTCGCCGACGATCGCGACGGTGAGCCCGCGTAGCTCGTTGAATTCTTCGCGCAACGTGAAGATGTCCAGGAGCGCCTGCGTCGGGTGCGCGTGCGCTCCGTCTCCCGCGTTGACGACATGTCCGTCGAACGCCATCGCCAAACGCTTTGGAAAACCCGCCTCGGGGTGACGCACGACCAAGACCTGCACGCCCATGGCGGCCAGGGTGATGACCGTGTCTTCGACGGTCTCGCCTTTGGTCGCAAGGCTGAGGTCTTTAGGCGCGAGGTTCACCACCTGCGCGCCCAGCCGAAGTTCGGCCAGATTGAACGACGTATACGTACGCGTGCTCTGCTCGAAGAACATATTCACGCATGCGACGCCGTCGAGGAGCCTGGACGGAGCCTTGCGTTCGAACGCCGTCGTGCGCTCGAAGAGGTACTCGATCTCGTGCGCGCTCAGATCGTCCAGATCGATCAGGCTACGGCGCATCCGCAAGGATCGTTACCTCGTCGCTCGATGCGGGCTGCGATGCGAGTGAGACTTCGACTCTTTCGCGCCGGCTGGTGGGAATAACCCGTCCGACGTAATCGCCCTGGACGGGAAGTTCGCGCAGCCCGCGATCGATCAGCACGCAGAGCCGTATCGCCTCGGGCCGCCCAAGGTCGGTAACCGCGTCGAGGGCCGAACGAATGGTACGGCCCGTGTAGAGCACGTCGTCGACGATGATCACGGTCCGGCCGCCTACGTCGACGGGGATCTGCGATTCGGGCATTTGATGGGTTACCCGGTCGTCCCGGTAGAGGTTAATGTTGAGGAAGCCGAGTTCCGGCGCCCGCCCGCTGATGCGAGCGATCTCCGCAGCCAGGCGCTGGGCTAGCGCTTCGCCGCCCCGCCGGACGCCCAAGAGGACGAGCTTCCCCTGCGCGTCTTCCGGTTCGAGAATCTGGTGCGCCAGGCGCGCGATAACGCGTTCGATTTCCTGGGCGCTCAGCAGCGTGCGGCTCTTTTGCGCGGTGTTCATTCGGCCTCTCCCATTGCCACGAGCGCCGCCTGGACGCGATGCAGTTCGCTGCGGTACCCTTCGAGCTTTTCGCGTTCTTTCGCAACGACCTCCGGCGCCGCCTTGGCGGCGAATGCCTGGTTCGCGAGCTTCTTTTCGGAGCGTTCTACTTCGGCTAGGAGCCGCACGCGCTCCTTAGTCGCGCGATCGCGCAGGAGCCCGGCGGGAGCGCGGCCGTTGACCGCGGCCAAGGCCTCGTCGAGCGTTTCACCCACGGCGGGAACGCGCTCGACCGTACCGTGCGCGAGGAGCGCCAACAAGGCCGCTACGTCGTCCGGGACGTTGGCGGGCACCTCGAGCGGTAACGCATGCTTCGGCGCGAGTGCCATGTCGGAGCGCAAGTTGCGGATGCGTTCGACCGCGCGCTGCGTCGCTTCGAAGCGCGCGGCCGCTTCCCGCTCGACCGGTATTTCGTCGGGGTCCGGCCATGAGGACGTGACGATCGTGCTGCCGTCGTGAGGCAGCGCGAGCCATATCTCCTCGGTGATAAACGGTTCGATCGGATGCAAGAGGCGCATGGCGTTGTTGAGCACGCACGAAAGCACCGCCGCTCGCGTCGCGGTCGCGGCCTTGGTGGCTTCGAGATACCAGTCGCAAACTTCGTACCACACGAACCGCCAGACGGTTTCGGCCGCGTTGCCGAAATCGTACCGGTTAAGCTGCTCGGTGGTTAACGCGATGGTGTCGCGCAACCGCGTGAGAATCCACGCGTCCGCGAGCGAGAGTTCGCTCGGCTTTGGCAGGACGCGTGCGCGCGGTAGGCCCTCCGGAAGCGCGAGCGTATAGCGCGCCGCGTTCCACACCTTATTGTTAAAGTTGCGCGCTTCTTCGCAACGCGACTCGTTAAACCGAATTTCCTGGCCTTCGATGCGCATCTGGCGCAGCATGCCCATCCTGAACGCATCGGCTCCGTACGTCGCAACCAAGTCCATCGGATCGATCGCATTGCCGAGCGACTTGGACATTTTGCGGCCTTGCGCGTCGAACACGAGCGGCGCGACGAAGACTTCCGGAAAAGGGACCTCGTTGAAAAGATGCAGGCCGAGCATGACCATGCGGGAGACCCATAGGAAAATGATCTCCCAGCCGGTGATCAAGACCGACGAGGGATACCAACATTCGAGTTCGCGCGTCTGCTCGGGCCAACCGAGAATCGAAAACGGCCACAGGCCGCTGCTAAACCATGTATCCAACGTGTCGGGATCGCGTTGCAGCGAACGGGTGCCGTACTCGCGCTGCGCGATCTCGAGCGCCTCTGCTTCCGTTTCGGCCACGACGATGTCGCCGGACTCCGTGTACCAGACCGGGAGTTGATGCCCCCACCAGACCTGGCGCGATACGTTCCAGTCGCGGATGTTTTCGAGCCATTGCTCGTACGTCCGGCCGTAGCGCTCGGGGACAAAGCGCAGCCGTCCGTCGCGATAGGCTTCGAGCGCGGGCTTCGCGAGCGGCGCCATGCGAACGAACCACTGCAGTGAGAGCAACGGCTCGATCACCTCGCCCGATCGCTCGCTCACCGATACGGCATGCCGGTACGCTTCTTGTGCCACGAGCAAACCGCCGGCACGCAGATCTTCGACGATGCGTTTGCGCGCTTCGTAACGGTCGAGCCCTTCGTATGGGCCGACCGGGATCTGCGCGCCGGTAATCCTCGCATCGAAATCGATGACCGTCGGCATCGGCAGATCGTGACGCAGGCCGATTTCGTAATCGGTCGCATCGTGGGCCGGCGTCACTTTCACCGCGCCCGTTCCAAACTCGCGCTCCACCGCCGCATCGGCGACGATCGGAATGGTGCGCTCCAGCAACGGGGGGACCAGCACGCTCTTTCCGACGAGCGCGGCGTAGCGTTCGTCGTCCGGATGGACGGCGATCGCAACGTCGCCGAGCATCGTTTCGGGCCGCGTCGTGGCAATCTCGATGAATCCGCCGGATTCGCCGGCGATCGGATACCGGATCCGCCAAAGATGCGCGTCGCGCTCGACGTGTTCGACCTCCGCGTCGGAGACCGTCGTCTTTCCCTTGGGGTCCCAATTGATGAGGCGTTTACCGCGGTAGATCAGCCCCTCGCGGTAGAGTTGCACGAAGACCTTGCGAACGGCGGCGGAGAGGCCGTCGTCCATCGTGAAACGCGAGCGCGTCCAATCGGGGCCGAAGCCGAGCGCTCGAAACTGGCCGTCGATGCTCCCGCCGTATTCGCGCGCCCACGCCCAAGCGCGC
>DAHUXY010000171.1 GCA_027315505.1 Vulcanimicrobiota bacterium
CCGCGTCGTGCGGGCGCTGGAGGTGGCGATGGCCGGCGACGATCCGCTCCGGCGAACCGGCGCCATCGCCTCGCTTCCGGCCGCGAATCTTCCATTTGCGAAGCTCTTTCTCGACGTGCAGCTCAGCGAACTCGACGAGCGCATCGCGCTCCGGACGGCGCGCATGCTGCAGCAAGGATTGGTCGAGGAGGCCGAACGCATCGGGAGCGATGCGGTTGCGGCGAGTGCCGTCGGGTATCCGCAGGCCGCGGCATTTCTGCGCGGGTGGAGCACGCGCGACGAACTTGAGCGTTCGCTCGCTCGCGCAACCCGGCGCTACGCGCGCAGGCAGCGCGCGTGGTTTCGCTCGGAGCCGGAAACCCGCTGGGTCCGGGCCGGCGAGGTGGAGGCGGCGGCAAGGGAAATGCTCGGCTGGTCGTAATAGCAACCGGTATGCCGAGCAATCTCCAAGACGCGTTCTTAGCACAATGCAAGCGCGAGGGTGTTCCCGTAGCGGTGACGTTGATGAACGGCGCGCGATTGCAGGGCGTCGTTTCGGGCTACGATCCGTTCACGGTGTCGCTCGAATTCGATCAGATCACGCACTTGCTGTACAAGCACGCGATCGCGACGATATCGCCGACGGTCGCGCTACGCCTGTATCCGCCGAGCGTCGAATGAACGGGAGCGTAGCCGTCGCGAAGATGCACGGCGCACGCAACGACTTCATCGTTCTCGATAACCGTGCGAGCGCCCCGATCGACGCGATTGCGTTCGCGCGGCGATGGTGCGAACGCCATACCGGCGTGGGTGCCGACGGCCTGCTCGTGATCGAGCACTCCGAGCGCGCCGCGGCGCGCATGCTGGTGATCAACGCCGATGGGAGCGTCGCCGAGATGTGCGGGAACGGCATTCGTTGCGTCGCGCGCTACCTCGACGAAGCCGGTTGCGGCGACGCGTTGGCGATCGAAACCGGCGCGGGCATTATCGAGACGCGCGTGATCGCGCGCGAGCCCGAGTACCTCGTTCGCGTGAGCATGGGCGTGCCGAAGGTCGTGCCGCGGGCGCTTCCGATTCCCGACGCCGCCTTCGTCGATATGGGCAATCCGCACGTCGTCGCGATACGAGGCGAGGGCGACCCGTTCGACGTCGCGCAAATCGGCGCGTCGTTTCAGGACGAGCGCGTCTTTGCCGGCGGCGCGAACCTCCATCACGTGGTCGTTGAAGGGCCCCGCAGCCTGCGGGTCCGGCACTACGAACGCGGTGCCGGGCTTACCATGGCGTGCGGCACCGGCGCGGTCGCCTCGGCCGCGGTCGCGATCCGGAGCGGCCTGGTCCAAAGCCCCGTCGAGGTGCTCGTGCCCGGGGGCGTGCTCCGCGTGGAATGGGACGGCGCGGGCGTTGCATACTTGACCGGCCCGGCCGTTCACGTCTTCGATACGGTGCTATGACGATCGATCTTGCCTATTGCGATGCCAAGGGGCGCATCTACTACGATCCTGGGTATTCCCCGCTCGCCGACGGCGGTGCCGTGCGAATGCCGGAACCGGACGAACTGATTCCGGCTCCGGCCGGGACGGTGGAGATGGTGCTGCCGGGGCGCCGGGTTTTGACCACCACCGGCATGCTGGAGAAGCGCTACGTGCTGGCCGCCGTTCTGCCCGCGGGTTACACGCGCTTGCTGGTACCGGCCTGGATCAAGGAACGCGGTGCGCCCGCGCTGCCGCTCTTCGGCTACACGTTCGCCTGCGTTATCGACGACCGGTTGCACGTGGCCGCGGTCAAGACGGACGAGAGCGAGGATTGGCAGCCGAGATACTTCGAACCCGGCGAGCTGGAGCGCACGCTCGAAGCGCGGCTCGCCACGGACCCGGAGAATCGCGTGCTGCGGCAAGTAGCGCTCTGTTCGCGCGAATACGGGTGTTTTACGGCGCAAAACGTCTTCCTCGAACGCGGGGAAGCGGCGCTCCCGGTTTCGCCGAAATGCAACGCGCGGTGTATCGGTTGCATCTCGGAACAAGAGCCGGATGCGGGCCTACCTTCGCCGCAAGCGCGCATCGATTTCGAAACCACGGCGGACGAACTCGCGCGCATCGCCGTTCACCATCTCGAACGGGTGGAAGACGGCATCGTTTCCTTCGGCCAAGGCTGCGAGGGCGAGCCGCTCTTGCGATCGATCGAAATCGCGCGCGCCATCGAACTCATCCGCAGCCGGCGCGAGAACGGGACGATCAATCTCAATACGAACGGCAGCATGCCGGCGGCGCTCGAACGCTGCATCGACGCGGGTCTACAGGCCGTGCGCGTCAGTCTCAATTCGTTTCGGCCGGACGTCTACGCCGCGTACTACCGCCCGATGGGCTACGGCCTCGAAGACGTGTTCGAATCGATCCGGCTCGCGAGCCGTCGCGGGCTGCGCGTCTCGCTCAATCTGCTCACCCATCCCGGAGTCACCGACGATCGGTCGGAAATCGATGCCATGCGCGCGTTTCTGAGCGGCGTGCGCGTAACGATGATCCAAACCCGCACGCTGAACATCGACCCCGAATGCTACTTCGAAGCGGTCGGGCGCCCCGAGCAGCCGCTCGGCATGCGCGTTGCGATTGCGGCGATTCGCG
>DAHUXY010000174.1 GCA_027315505.1 Vulcanimicrobiota bacterium
TCCTCGCAAAGCGGGACATCACGGTCTGCGGCAACCTCCCGGCGACGTACATGGAACTGACGGGCACCCGCGTTCAAGGCAACGACCGGCACGACGATCGCGCCGACGTCGTCTTCCTCAAGGGCACGGCCGATACGATGCTCTCGCTCTACGCCTACCCGCCCGCGCAGAAACCGGACGCGGCCGCGCAATCGGCCTTACGCGAACTCTGCGCCCGGCCCGGAGCGTCGTCTTAGCGTTAGGCGCGTTGCCCCGCGGTGCCCAACAGCACCCCATGCTTTGGGGGACGTGCGATTTTTGTGCAAAAGGCAGGATGCCGAACTTCCTTTGGACGTTGCACAAAAACGCACGAGTAGGGAGCCCGCAGGATGCGGGCTGACGAACGGTCCCCCAAAGCATGGGGTGCTGTTGGGCACCGCGGGGCGTTCAAGCACAGCGCTGAAACCGAATGGTTGGTTGGTGCGTTTGGGTGGTATACCGCGTCAATGTCCATATCGGCACGAACGCGTGGAGGGCAAGTGGGCGCACAATTAACGACGATCTCCGACCGGCTCCAGATCGTCGAGTTGCCGCACGCGGCTGCCCAGACGAGCTTTGCCGACGACGTGCGCGCCGGCCTGAGCGCTCCGCGCAAGCACCTTTCCGCGAAGTACTTTTACGACGATTTGGGTTCGGTACTCTTCGATGCGATCACGCGGCTTCCGGAGTATTATTTAACGCGGGCCGAGACGGAGATTCTTCGCGAGTCCGGCTGGGAGATCGTCCGCGAGTTGGACGCTCCGCTGGAATTTCTCGAACTCGGTAGCGGGAGTGCCGTGAAGACGCGGCTGCTCGTCGAGGAAGCGTTGCGCGTGCAGGGGACGCTGCGCTACGATCCGATCGATATCTCGCTCGATGCGTTGCGCGCTTCCGCGGTGGCGCTGGTCGATGCATATCCGAGTCTGCGGATCCGCGCGTACGCCGGCGACTACTTCACGGTCTTGGCTGCGCCGGAGTTGCGGTTCGAAACCACGGTGCTGGCGATGCTGATGGGGTCGAACATCGGCAACTACGAGCCGCAGAGCGCGCGTGCGCTGCTGCGACTCGTGGCCAAAGCGCTGCGGCCGGGGGACGGCCTGCTGCTGGGCGTAGATTTAAAGAAGGATCGAAGTACGCTCGAGCTTGCCTACAACGACCCGACCGGCGTGACGGCGGCCTTCAATCGTAATATGTTGGGGCGGATCAATCGAGAACTCGGCGGCCATTTCGATCTGACGGCGTTTACGCACGAAGCCGTGTACGACGAAGAACGCGGTGCGGTCGATTCGTTTTTGCGCGCCGACCGCGCCCACAGCGTGGCGATCGACGCACTCGGTACGAGCGTTGCCTTTGAGTCCGGCGAGCGCGTGCATACGGAATCGTCGTATAAGTTCGACGAAGGCGGATTGGCGGAGTTGGGCGCGGCGAGCGGGTTCCGCCCTCGGAAGCGCTGGTGCGACGGCAAGCAGCGCTTTGCGATCCAGCTGTTCGAACGGGAGTAGCGTTACCCGCCGAGGCGGGTTCGGACGGCGCGTTCGCACCATCGTAACGAGCCGTCGACGAGGACGGCGAGCAGCGAGACCCCCAGGCTTCCGGCCACGATCATGCCGGTGTTGTGTAAGGCTAGCCCATTGAAAATCAGCACGCCGAGGCCACCTCCGCCAACGTAACCCGCTAACGTCGCGATCGCGATCGTCGCAATCGCCGCGATGCGCAGGCCGCCTACGATCACCGGCAACGCGAGCGGGAGTTCGACCCGCAGGAGTTGCATGCGCGGCGATAGCCCCATCCCCACCGCTGCATCGCGCATGGCGGGATCGACGCCGCGTAGTCCGGCATCGATATTGCGCACGAGCATGAACTGCGCGTACGCGACGAGCGCGATGAAGACCGGCGCGAGGCCCAAACCGAAGAGCTGCACCAAAAGTGCCAGCAGGGCGAGGCTTGGAATCGTATAGATCGCTCCCAGCCCGCCGAGCAGCAGCGGCCGCAGCCGCGGGCTTCGCGACGAGAGGATGCCCAGAGGCAGGGCGACGGCCACCGCTACGGCAAGCGCGGCGGCAACCATCGCCGCATGAGTTCCGGCGAGCCGGAGCACGCGTTCGGGATTCGCGATGAGGTAATTCATCGGAGGCGCTGTCGCTCGCGGGCTTTTTCGCGCAGTTCGATGACGGCGTCGTTCGCGTGAAAGAGGCGCTCCACGAACGGGGAGGCCGGGCCGGCGAGCACTTCGAGCGGCGTGCCGGTCTGTTCGATGCGTCCACGATTGACGACGACGATCCGGTCGGCGAGCAGGAGCGCTTCGTCGACGTCGTGCGTGACGAACAGCGTGGTCGTTGCGAGTTCGCGCACCAAGAGGAGCATCTCGTCCTGCAACTGCGAGCGAACGATCGCGTCCACCGCGCCGAACGGCTCGTCCATGAGCAGGACGCGCGGCTCGCCCGCAATGGCGCGCGCCACCCCGACCCGCTGCGCCTCTCCGCCGGAGAGCTCGCGCGGAAAGCGGTCGCGATAGCGCTCGGGATCGAGATGAACCAGCGCGAGAAGCGCGTCGACACGCGCGGCGATGCGCTCTCGAGACCAGCCCAGGAGCTCGGGAACGATCGCAACGTTGGCTCCGACCCGCATGTGCGGAAAGAGTCCCACCGCCTGAATCGCATAGCCGATACCGCGGCGTAACGCGACCGGATCGAGCGACGCGATATCGATGCCGTCGATCGCGATGCTCCCCGCGTTCAAGGGGATCAATCGATTGATCGTTCGCAGCAACGTGCTCTTGCCGCAACCCGACGGGCCGACGACGACGAGAAACTCGCCGGGCGCGATCGTTAGGGTGAGGTCCTGCAGCGTCGGCACGGTCGCGCCGGGATACGTAACGCCGGCTCCGCGGACGACGATTTCGGCGCCACGCGGCACCTACGGTGAGCCCTTGAGAAAGGCGGCCGCTATGTCGGCGGGATCGACGTTCTGGTTCTCTACGGCCGCATTCATGCGCGCGGCCGCGCTACTGGTGATGGCGGGGGCTATGCGATTGAGGACTGCGGCGATGCGCGGGGATTTTTTGAGCGCGGCGGATCGAACGACCGGAGCGACGTTGTACGGCGGCCACAGGTGCCGGTCGTCGATTAGCACCTCCAGGCGATCGGTGGCGATCGCTCCGTCGGTGCTGAAGGCCGTGGCGATGTCGGCTTGTCCGGTCATCAAGGCGCGATATTTGAGGGCGATGTCGTAGACGTGCACGCTGGCGAAATGAAAGCCGCCGTAGACGCGCTGCAAGCCCGGCAGGCCGTCGGGGCGCGTGATGAATTCGGGGATGGTCGCAAGCCGTAAGAGGCGCGCTTTGCCGGCGAGATCGGAGAGCGTGCGCAAGCCGTAGCGTCGCGCGATCGCCGGGGTGGTCGCCAGGGCCTGGGAATCGTCGAGCGGCGAAGGCTCCAGCCACACCAATCCGTATCGTTGCAAGAATGCGGCCCGTACCGCGTCGTACACCGCGCGCGGGTCGACGAGCGGCGCGCGGTGCAACACGTCGATCAAGGCGGTGCCCGTGTACTCGGGATAGAGATCGATATCGCCGTGCTCGAGGGCGGCCAGCGCGATCTCCGTCGATCCCAGATTCAACCGGCGCGCCACGCGCATGCCCGCATTTTCCAACGCCTGCGCGTATATCTCGGCGATGATGATCGATTCGGTAAAATTTTTGGAACCGACGCGGATCACATCCCCGCCGGCGCACTGCGGAAGGAGTGCGGCGGAGCCCAAGAGCGCGATGGCGCGAGCCCGGGAAACCTTCATGCTAATACCTCGAGGCGTTCGGCGATGCGGGAAAAGATGAGATCGACGGCGATCGCCAGGCCGGCCACGACGGTCGCCGAGGCGACCAGCAGCCCGGCGTCGTCGGTTTGAAGCCCGCGAACGATATCGTCGCCCAGGCCTCCCCCGCCGATGAACGTCGCGAGCGTGGCGCTGGCAATGACCTCGGTGGCGGCCGTTCGGATGCCCACGATGCCGACCGGAAGCGCGTAAGGCACGATCACCCGCGCGAAGCGTTGCCGCCCATCCATGCCCATGCCCGTAGCGGCATCGATGGCCGCACGCGGCACCTCGCGGATGGCAAGATCGACGTTGATGAGGATCGGGGGGATGGCGAGAATCGCGAGCGCGACGACCGCCGATGCCACGCCCACGCCGAGCCACGGGAGGAGCAGCTTGAGGACCGCGAGGCTCGGCAGCGTCCGGCCGATGCTGGCCAGGGCGAGGATCGCCGCGCGGAGCGGCGCGACGTATGCCGCGAGAATTCCGAAGGTGAGGCCGAACGCCAGCGCCAGGGCCAGGGCCGCCGCCGCGAGTTGGACGTGCTCCCATAGGTGTATCGCTAGGTCACCCCACATGCGACTAGACTTTGGCTGCACGGCGGCGAATCCCGTCGGATCTATGCTTTCGCAGCCGGAACTCCCCGAAACGATCGCGACGGTCGCGCCGAGCGAATCGTCGCTCTTCTTTAGTCGCGAACTCTCGTGGGTCGAGTTCAACGGTCGCGTGCTGGA
>DAHUXY010000179.1 GCA_027315505.1 Vulcanimicrobiota bacterium
GGAGCGCACGCTCTTTTCGGAGCCGTATTATAGCGCGCACCTCTGCCTGCTGCATCCCGCCTCGTTGACGCTACCGCACGATCTCGCGTACTGGACCGGGCGGGTCGGCGTCGTCTCCGACATGCTGCCCGCCAAGCTCGCAACCGGCAATCTTCCGGCGGCACAAGTGCGATACTTTGCCGATTCAGCAGCTGCGATGGAAGCACTGCGGGGCGGCGCGCTGGATGCCGTCTTTGACGACGACGTCGTGCTGCGCCAATATGCGGACGCGCCGTTTGCGCTCACGCAATGCCCGGGCCCAGGGCAACACTTCGCGGTTGCGATGGCGTTCGGTAGCCGCACGCTCCTGAATACCGTCGATCTCGTGCTGCGCGATTTTAAGCGCACCCGCCCCGATTTGCCGAACGTCGCGAACCGCAAAACGATCGCCGGCATCGGCAAACCCGATGCCGAGCCGGATGGTGCGCGGGCACCGGCGGTACCCGACATGGATGCGTCGGTTGAACGCATCCGCAAACGCGGCGTGCTGCGCGTCGGGGTGCACCCGGGCATTCCAGGCCTCTGCCAAGCCGCGTCCGATCCGCACGCGCCGCCTTCGCTACGCTACGTCGGCCTCGAGCCCGAACTCGCGCGCCGCATCGCCTTCCGCATTCTGGGCGATCCCGACAAGGTCGCGTTCGTTCCATTGCATGGCGACAAGCGCTTCAACGCAACTCGTTCGTGGTTGCAGGCACTCTTCGCGCTGCGCAAAAGCATCGCCATGTTCGGCACGCTGTTAGGCTCGAATTGGTGGAATCTGGGCATGGCCGGCAGACTCCCCGCGTTTCTCTGCCCGCCCGAGTGTATCGGCACCCTCGACTACGTCGGTGTCGATTACTACTGGGGCGTTCCGTCGTTCTGGCCGCCCGAACTCCATCGGCTCAGCGCCGCGGCCGAATTCAAATATGCCAGCGCTCCCGTTTGGCCGGGCGCCCTCGATACGATTCTGCGCGAGCAGGCGCAGGCGTTTCCCGGCAAGCCGATCATCGTCATCGAGAACGGCTGCGTCACGAACGCCGACGGATTCACGCGCGCCAAGTACCTCGATGCGCACGTGCGCGAAGTGCGGCGCGCGGTCGACCGCGGGGTTCCCGTCGCGGCCTACCTCTGCTGGAGCATCACCTCGAACCGCGAGTGGGGCCTGGTCTTCGACGACAATAGCGACTTCGGGCTCTACCACATCGATCTCGATACCGATCCGGCCCTCACCCGCACCCCCACCGAGGCCAGCGCCCGTTACGCCCAACTCATCGCCGGAGCGCCGCCCGAGGCCTAGCGCCTTGCCGCTATTGCGTGCCGATTGCCGAGGAGCGGCCGCGCAAGACGAATTTCTGGATCTTGCCGGTTGCGGTTTTCGGGAGCTCGTCGATGAAGTGGAAGGTTTTGGGCACCTTGAAATGCGCCATCGCGTCGCGCGCGAACGCGCGCAGCTCTTCTTCGCTAACGCTTGCACCGCCGGCGAGGATGACGAATGCGTGGGGCGCTTCGCCCCATCGCTCGTCCGGGATGCCGACTACCGCAACTTCTTGCACGGCGGGGTGGCGTAAAAGCAAGCCCTCCACCTCAACCGAGGAGATGTTCTCGCCACCGCTGATGATCACGTCCTTGAGACGATCGCGAATCTCCACATAACCGTCCAGATGCACCACCGCCGCGTCGCCGGTGTGGAAAACGCCGCCGTGGAACGCGCGCGCCGTCGCTTCGGGATCGTTGAAGTAGCCTTCCATCACCACGTTGCCGCGCACGACGATCTCGCCGGCGGTCGCGCCGTCGTGGGGCACCTCGTCCCCGCGCTCGTCCACGACGGTCAGTTCGCCCGAGGTAATCAGCTCCACACCCTGACGCGCCTTGATGCGCGCGCGTTCGCCGGGCGAAAGCTCCACATGCTCGGCGAGCGGTTCGCAAATCGTGATGAACGGCGCGGTTTCGGTAAGGCCGTATACGTGCGTCACCTCCCAGCCCAAGTCGTGTTCGATGCGCTCGATCGTGGCAGCGGCCGGCGGGGCGCCCGCCGTAAGCACGCGCACGCCTCGGCGAACGCCGCTACGTAGGTCGGGCGGGGCGTTCGCGATGCCGATCAGCACGGTCGGCGCCGCGCACAGCATCGTTACGCGTTCCTGGTTGATGAGCGCGAAGATCGACGCGGGTTCGACTTTGCGCAGGCACACGTGCGTGCCGCCTGCCGCCGTCACCGTCCACACGAACGTCCAGCCGTTGGCATGGAACATCGGGAGCGTCCACAGATAACGCTCGTCGGGCG
This sequence comes from Vulcanimicrobiota bacterium, assembly GCA_027315505.1. Lineage (GTDB taxonomy): Bacteria > Vulcanimicrobiota > Vulcanimicrobiia > Vulcanimicrobiales > Vulcanimicrobiaceae > DAHUXY01. Next base: position 2,300 of record DAHUXY010000179.1, read on the forward strand.
TCATATGCACGTGCACCAGCGTACCGACCGAATTAAAGTACGCATTGCGGTGCGTGATCATCACGCCCTTCGGGTTGGCGGTGGTGCCGCTTGTGTAGTTGATCGTGATGAGGTCGTCTTCGGCAATCTCCGGCCGCGCTAGAGCGGCCGCGTCTGCGCGCGCGAGTTCGGCTTCGTAAGCAAGCCAGCCCGGCTTCTCGCCTTCCAGCGCGACCAGACGCTCGACGCCGGGCATTTGATCGCGGACGCTCTCCAGCGCATCGAGATAATCCGCATGCGCGCAGACGATCCGCGCGCCGCTGTGATTGATGATGTAAACGAAATCGTTCGCCGTGAGCCGGTAATTGATCGGCACGAGAACCGCGCCGATTTGCGGAACGGCGTAGAAGGCTTCGAGCAAGGCGTGCGTGTTGGGTGCGATGTACGCGACGCGGTCGCCCGTACCGACGCCGTAGCTTTGCAGCATGGCCGACCAGCGGTCGCATCGCTCGAACAAGGCCTCGTACGTCAGGCGGAGGTTCCCGTCGACGACGGCTTCGCGCGCTCCGTAGAGGCGGCGAGCCCGGCGCATGAAATCCAGCGGGGTCAGCGGCGTCTTCATGCGCGCGGATTCGAGATGTTTCCGGCCGATTCCACTCAGCTGCGGCTCCAGAGCTCGCGAAGATCTTTGGGCAGCGTTTTTTTGATCTTGGCGCACTCGTCCGGCATCCGGCGGGTCAATACCGCCAGAACGCTCGGCGCGATCCACTCCGGGTCGACGTCTTCCTCGTAGCCGGTGAACGCGTCCTCGATTTTACTGAGGAAGGCCTGCGCCGTCCCATGCTCGATCGGCTCGTTCGGCGGGCTCCAGCCTTCAAAATAGATGCCGCGGATCAGCGTGGGAAACTGGGCCGCGAGGTTCGCATTTTGGTCGACGCCGAGTTCGTCGCGCAAGGCGTGCAGCACGCCGCGCAGCGCCTGTAGCGCTTCCGGGCGATCGTACGCATCGGCCGGCCACGTATCGCCGCCCTCCACCTCGCTTTGAATTTCGTCGAGCCATTCGTACGTTTCTTGGACCGTGCGTTCGAACATCGCGATGCGATCGGTACCGGTTTTCATCGTTGCCTCCTACCTTCACGTACGGCGAGCATAGAGCGCAGCAAGGCGAAGTTGAGGAAGATTCCAAGAACGCGGGTTCGTTCTTCGAACCTTCTCCATGGCATGCCATACAATGCCTATCATTGCAAGAACAACCATCGATGGCAGCACGGAGACTTTCTATGATTCCCATCATTCACACGACGTTCAAGGGTATGGAGCATAGCGACGCGGTGGAAAGCCTGGTCCGCAAGGAAGCAACGAAACTCCAGCGCTTCTTCGACGGGATCACGAGCTGCAGCGTCGTGATCGACAAGCCGAAGCACCACGTCGAGGGATCGCAGTATCACGTCCGCATCGTGCTCGATGTGCCCGGCGAACAGATCGTGGTCAGCAAGGATCCAAGCGAGCATGCAACGCTAGCCCGGACGGAAACACAGCGCGTCCATAAGAGCCAGGAACTCGATACGGTGCACAAGTACGCGCAGGTCGCGGTGCACGATGCATTCAGGCGAGCGGGGCGCCGCTTGGAGGATTACGCGCGGCGTCTTGCCGGAGCGGTGAAAACCCACGAGCCTGCACCGACTGCCGAGGTTGCACGGTTGGGCGAGGATTTCGGCTTCTTACGCGCGCCCGACGGCCACGAGGTGTACTTCCATCGCAATAGCGTTCTCGACGATGGGTTCGAAGAGTTGCGCGTCGGTTCAGCCGTGCGATTCGTGGAGGAAGCCGGCGAGCAAGGTGCCCAGGCAAGCACGGTCACTCCGCTCGCTCACCACGGCGTGTAAGCCGGCTACTGCCTACCGGCCGGCCGGTACTCATCGCCTTTGCGATCGTGTGCCCGTTTGGCTAGCCGAGGCTCGATGTGCAGCGCCTTGAGCGAGGTCATCGAGGCGTCGAGGACGGCGTACTCGTTTTCGTGCAGGCGGACGTCCAGACGCAATTCGCGCACCTCGGTGTCGGCAAAGAGATCGGAGATACGCAACAAGAGATGCTCGAGCATTCGACGCGCGCTCTCGCGCGAACCATGGTGGCCGTACCCCTCGTATTCGCTCGCCAGCTCCCGGGCGCTCTCCGGCCCGAGCGGCACGCTCCGGTGCACGCTGTGCGTGGCGCTGTGCACGCCGAGAATCTTCGCGAGGGTTTCGTCGGTCTTGCCGAAGATCACGATATCCGTTCCCGGCCCGGTGGCGACCTGCGCCAGAATCGGCTCCGCGCTGTGGCGGCGAATCGTCTCATAGGCCTTTCGGACAGCGTCGGGGTTTTCCAGCGGCGTTTGCGCGGCCGAATCCCCGAGGCGCAACACGATCGGGACGAAGCGCGGGTCCGGCGCGTTGCGGCGCTCGGCAAAAGCCAGGGCATCCTCGGCCGAATCCACGTATTTGCTGCGCGCGACGTGAATGCCGTAGTGCTCGAGCGCCGCGAAGGCCTCTATCGTGTCGACGTTCATGATCCTTACCCTGACCGAACAAGTGGAATATTTGATGAAGGCCCCCAACCCGTTAAAGCAAGCGCTTGCCATGGAGGTTCGAATATTCGCAAGACCTTCACAAAAAACGGATATTGAAACGCTACCCTGATCGAGCCGGAAGAGTTTGAACGAACTCCACGGATAGGGTCCCAAAAAGACGGACTGTTTATGTAATTGCATGAGCAAACTTCAAGTGCTCATAGCCAAACGTATCGCTTCTCATGAAAACGATCGCGGCATAGAAAACAGTTACGATCACGAAGAACGGCACAAGTGCAGCACAATTGTGCCGTTCGCGTTTTAGCGGCGGTAGCGGAATGATGCAACCCCCAGAAAACGAACCGACGCAGGAAGAGATCGACGCACTGCTGACCGGCGAAGAACGGCAGGTGCTCGATATCCCCGGCGTGCCGGACGAGGTCAAAGCGGAGATCCAGGACGCGCTCGAACGGCGCGAGGAGGACGACCTCGAGCAAGAACGGGCCGAAGACGCGCGGAACTTGCCCTAACGGTGCTCCGCTCGATATGCGGCGACGGCGCGGTCGGCCGCGCGAAACGCCTCGGAAGCGATCGGGATTCCGGCATACACGCCGGCCTGGAGGATGATCTCGACGATCTCGTCCTCGGTAACGCCGTTGTTCAACGCTCCGCGCACGTGGACTTCAAACTCCGGCCAGCGCGCCAGCGACGCAAGGATCGCGAGGTTGATCACGCTGCGATCGCGCAGCGCGAGCCCCGGGCGTATCCATACGTTGGCCCAACAGTGCTCTTCCGCGAATGCCGCAAATGCGGCTTGAAACTTCGTGGGCTCGGGCCCCGGCTTGTCCACGTATGCCGATCCTAGCACCGTGCGCCTGAGCGCCTTCCCCTTGGCAATGCGTTCGCTCTGGTTCATGCGCGGTACTCCGCCGGGCGGCCGCCCATGGCCTTCGGGAAAACGAGGCCAACGGCGCCCTCGCTCGGCAGGCACCGGGCAAGAGGACGGCGCAGACGGGCCTATGACTTTGTAAGGAGAGAAACGCATGCGTAGATTCCGTCTCAAATGGCCGGTACTCGCCATCTTCCTCGTCGCCGCAAGTCTTATCGGCACGAGCCTCGTCCATACGGCGCGGGCGGCCACCGCGCCCTCGCAGATCAAGATCGGAACGCTCTATGCGAGCAGCGGCACGTTCGCCGTCGCTTCCCAGGGGCAATACCAGGGCTTAAAATACTGGGCCGCGGGCGTAAACAAAACCGGCGGCATCTTCGTCAAGGCGTACGGCAAGAAGATCCCGGTGAAGATCATCGCCTATGACGACCAGAGCAACACGTCCACCGCGACCACGCTCTACAATCAATTGATTACACAAGATAAGGTCGACGTGCTGGTGGCTGATTTCGGCTCGGTGCTGACATCGGTCGCGATTCCGTTAGCCGAAGAACACCACATGCTGCTGGTCGATCCGACCGGCTCCGGCGCGAATTTCTTTACCAAGAAAACCGACTATCTGGCCGACGTCAGCATCCCGGCATCGACGGTTTGGCCGATACCGCTCGCGCAATTCATCCTGCAACAAAAGATCAAACGCGTCGCGGTTATCTACGACTCGAACGATTTCGATGCGTCGCAAGCCGAAACGCTCAAGTCCGTGCTCGCAAAGGGCGGCGTGACGCCGGTGTACTACAACGGCGTGCCCACCACCGAATCGAACTACGCGGTGCTCCTGCACACGATTGCAGCGCAGCGTCCGGAAGCCGTGCTGGAATTCGGCTACGCTCCGAACGATATCGCGTTCCTTCGCGATCTCGCTTCGAGCGGTCTGCACTTCAACATGACCTTCACCATCTTCCCCGGGCAGCTGCTCGCGCTGCTGACGAAAAACGTCGGCGCCAAGGCGCTCGCCTATACCTACACCTATCCGACGCCGCCGCTGGTACGCCACGACGTCGTCAATCTCGGCGATAACACCGCCCAGTTCGTCAAGAACTTCACGGCGGCGATGCACCAGGCGCCGAATTTCCTCGACGCCGCGGGCTACAACACCGGCCTGATCGTCCAAGACATGATCGCAAGAGCCCCGGCCTTCACCCAGCTCGATTTCCACCAAGCCCTCATGAACATGTCGGGCAAGACCACGACCGTACTCGGCGACTTCAAGATCAACGAGAACGGCGCGCAGCTCGGCGAGTTGCTCCCGGTCGCGCAACTCATACCGCAGGGCCAGGGGGTGAAGATCGTCGTGGTGTATCCGCCGGGCAAAGGTACCGGCAAGCCCATCTATCCCGCACCCCAGCATTAACCCCGCCTATCGCTCCCGCCGGCGCCAGCCGGCGGGAGCACTTCATTGTGAGAATCTAACGAGCGCATGAGCACGAGTCTTCTCGCCTACGCATTGATCGGCGGTATCCTCTACGGGATATTCTTCGCACTGGTCGGCGTGGGCCTCAATCTCATCTTCGGCGTGATGCGCATGATCAATCTCGCGCACGGGCAGTTCGTACTGCTCGGCGGATACGGCGCATTTCTCCTCGTTCAGCACCTGCATCTCAACCCGATTTTCGGCATTCCGCTAGCAGTGGCCGGCGCGATCGTCGTCGGTATTCCGCTCTATTTTGCGGTTGTGCCGCGCCTGCAAGCCAGCCGCGATCCCGAGATGCTCTCGTTCATCCTCTTCTTCGGCATCGCTCAAATGCTCGATGCGGTGCTGACGATGATCTTCGGCGCAAACCAACGTTCGCTGCCCGAAACGGCGCTGGGCGGCGGAAACATCGGCGTTCTCGGGCAGCAATTCCCCGATAGCTGGTGGGTCGGCGCGGCCGCAAGCCTGCTCGCGATCGGTGGGCTCTACCTCTATTTCACCCGGACGCGCCTCGGTTTTGCGACGCGCGCGATTATGGCGAATCGCGAAGAAGCACTCGCCACCGGCATCGACGTCGAGCGCGTCTCCGCGATCGCGTTTATTACGGGCCTCGCCCTGGCGGGCATTGCGGGCGTCTTCGTGCCGTATCTCCTCGGCTCGATTTCGCCCGACATCGGCAACGAACTTACCACGACCTCGTTTGCCGTCATCATCATCGGTTCGCTCGGCAACCCGCTCGGCACCATCGTCGGTGGATTGGTCTTCGGCATCGGCACCATGTACATGCAAACGTTCTTTCCATCGTGGTCGAATCTGGTGCCTTATGCGCTGCTGGTGATCATCGTGCTCATTCGTCCGTCCGGCTTGCTCGGCAAAGCCGTGCGGGTCACGTAACGCATGCGCGCGATTGCAAAGCCCGCCCTTAGCGGGCCCGCCACCATCCTTCCCACCGCGATCACGCTGGCCGTGATCGCCGCGATTTTTCTGCTCGCCCCGCATTTTTACAGCAACCGAAGCCTGCTGTTTACGATGATGACGTTCGCCGTGCTCGCGCAAGGGCTCAATCTGATCTACGGATTCACCGGCTATCTGCCGTTCGGATACGTGGGCTTCTTCGGCGCCGGCGCGTACACCACGTCGCTGCTGGTGCTTCATAGTCATTTGCCGGTGCTGGCGTGCGTCGCCGCGGGCGGCGCGGGCGCCGTCATCATGGCCCTGATTTTAGGGCCGCTCCTGCGCCTCTCCGGCGCGTATTTTTCGATCGCCAGCCTTGCGGCTTCGCAGATTCTCTACAACATCGTCTCCAACCAAGATCTCTCGAAAATTACCGGCGGCCCGTACGGGCTCAAGATCGATCAGGTCTACAATCCCACCGCCAGCTACCTGACGATGCTCGTAATTTTGCTGCTCGCGACCGGGCTCGCGGCACACTTTCGGTTCTCCCGCTTCGGTATGGCGCTGCGCGCGGTGAAGCAAGACCCCACCAGCGCGGCGATGGCCGGAATCAACGTCGTGCGCGGACGCCTCATCGTGTGGCTCGTCTCGGCCGCGATCGCGGGGCTCGCCGGCGCGGCATACGCGTGGAATCTCTCGGTCTTCTATCCCGACGCGGTCTTCACGCTGCAGACCTCGGTCTTCGCCATCGTGTTCGCGCTCTTCGGCGGCGTCGGCACGGTGATCGGCC
>DAHUXY010000204.1 GCA_027315505.1 Vulcanimicrobiota bacterium
CGTTTCGCTGACGTACACGTAGACGTACGGGTGCGCGAGATCGCCGACGGTCATGACCGCCGAGCCCGGCGCGACGAGATCTCCGATTTCGAAATTATGCGAAATGACGTAGCCCGCGAACGGCGCGACGATGTCGGTCTCGTCGACCTGATTTTGAGCCAACGCCAAAGCCGCGCGGGCCTGCCCGAGCTGTCCCTCTGCAGCCAGAACTTGCGCGCGCCGCTGCGCCACGAGGTCTCGTTCGGCTTTGGCAGAGTCAAGCGTCGCGATCGATTGCCGATGCTGCGAGCGCGATGCGAAGACGCCGAGTTGCCGGATCCGGACGTTGCGGCGATTGGCTTTTGCGAGCGATACCGCATCGCGGGCGGCGCGCATTTGCGCATGGGCCGACACGTACGCGGCCGTCGCGTCGTCGAGTGCCTGGCGTGGCATGTCGCCGGTGCCGACTAAGCTACGGGTCCGCGAGAGATCGGCGCTCGCGCGCGCATACGACGACCGCGCGGATGCGAGTTGCGCTTGCGCTTGGTCCACGGCAAGCGCCACGGCCTTCTCCTCGATGTCGAGATTTTCGCCGGCCTGCCCCAAGCTCGACCGTGCGATCGAAACGCCTTCGCCGGCCTGAGCGAGGTTCGTCTCGTACGTCGCGGCCTGCAGCGCATACGCGGCTTGCGAGGCGGTGACTTGCGCGAGCGCGGCGGCGACGCCGGCCCGTGCTTGATCGAGGTTCAGGAGCGGGTCGCTGCGTTCCAAGACCGCAAGGATCTGCCCCTTCTTCACCGCGTCGCCGTCGTGCACGCGTAGGGCAGCCAAACGCCCCTGCACCTTCGGCGAGAGATCGCTTTCGGTCGCTTCGATCGTGCCGGAAGCCGCTATTCCCGGAGCGCGCTTCAAACGCGCGAGCACGCCCGTCGCAACCACGGCTATGACCAGCACCGCGACGATAACGCCGGCGAGGATCGCAACGCGCGTTCGGCCGGGCGTTTTCATGCGTTCCTACTGACCGTATACGAACCAAGCAAGCACGGCGGCCGATATGACGATCCACGCGATGATGACGCAATCGCGGTATCTGCGGCGCCGCTCGCAATCGCGCCGGAGCGCGTCCGACTCGCGCACCATGGCGTTGAACACGATCGTGCGCGCTCGCTCTAGCGGGTCAACGCGTATCGGTCTCACGGCATCCCCCTCATCTACGGCAGCGTCACCATCCTAGCGAGGCAGCTTCCAGAGAATGGGAAGGTTCGGTGACGTTTCCTAGACGCCGAGCACGTCGAGAAGGTCCCGCTCGCGGCTGCGCAGTTCGGCGTTGCCGAGGGTTTGCTCGACGCGGCCGTTCACGACGATGTGGTGGCGATCGGCGACGCCGGTAGCGAAGCGAACGTTCTGCTCCACCAGCAAGACGGTGCGGCCTTCGCCCTTCATCGCGAGGATGATTTCCCCGATCCGCTCGACGATCACCGGCGCGAGCCCCTCCGTCGGTTCGTCGAGCAGAATCGTCTGCGCTCCCGAACGCAAGGCGCGAGCGATCGCGAGCATCTGTTGCTCGCCGCCCGAGAGGGTGGTTCCCACCGCGCGCGAGCGCGCCTGAAGGTTGGGAAAGGCGTCGTAGATACGTTCCAGACTCCACCCGCCCGGTGCCAGAACGGGCGCGAAGATCAAGTTCTCGCGTACGCTTAGCGTCGAGAAAATGCCGCGTTCCTCCGGCACGTAGGCGATGCCGCGGCGCGCGATCCGATCGGACGAAAGCGACGAGAGCGGCGTACCGTCCAACTCGATGGTGCCGGCGCGCGGTTTTACGATGCCGACGATGGAGCGGAGCGTCGTGGTCTTACCCGCGCCGTTCCGGCCGATGAGCGTTACGACTTCGCCGCGTTGCACGTCGAACGACATCCCGTGCAGGACGTGCGACTCACCGTAATACGCGTGAACGTCACGCAAGCAAAGCATGCGACTTCTTCTCCTTCATTCGTGCGCTCCGCCCAAGTACGCGTCGACGACCCGCGCGTCGCCGCGCATCTCCTCGTAGGTGCCGTCGGCGAGAACGGTTCCGCGTTGCAGCACGGTGACGCGGCTACAGAGGTGTTTCACCACGCCCAAGTTGTGTTCCACGAGAACGATCGTGCGCCCCGGAGCTAAGCGGGCGATGGTCTCCACCGTCCGCTCCACGTCGTGCGCCGTCATGCCGGCGGTCGGCTCGTCCAGGAGCAGCACCTGCGGATCCTGAGCGATTGCGATCGCCAATTCCAGCGATCGCTTTTTCCCGTATGGAAGCTCGACGGCGATGAACGACCGGTCTGCGGCCAGGCCCACGCTCTCCAGCGCCGCCATCGCCGCATCGTCGAACTGCGCGGTCGCGGAGCGCGATGCCAGGAGCCGGCTCGAAAGATTCGTGCGCGCCTGCAGCGCGATCTTCACGTTATCGAGCGCGCTGAGATGGGGAAACACGCTGTTGATTTGAAAGCTGCGCACGATGCCCATCCGGGCAACGGCAGCGGCGTCGGCATGGGTGATGTCGGCACCGCGAAAAACGACGTGCCCCGAATCCGGACGCGCGAAACCGGAGAGGACGTTCAGCAACGTCGTCTTGCCGGCGCCGTTGGGACCGATGATCGCGTGCACCGTCCCCTGCGCGAACTCGAGTGAGAGGTGGTCCAACGCGGTGAACCCGGCAAACGATTTGACGAGATCGCGAGTCTGAAGGACCGTTTCTGTCAAAAGAGGCATCGCACGGTATGGTGCACACGGGTCGCCAAATTCCTTGACGACCCGCCCAGCGGAGGCTCTCGCTCATGAAACTTTCCGGGAAGACCGCCCTTATCACCGGCGCCGCCAGCGGAATCGGCTTAAGCATCGCGCGCTCGATGGCACGCGAGGGTGCAAGCGTGGCCATCGCCGACATCAACGGCGAAGCGGCCGGCCGCGCCGCGGGCGAGATTGCGGCCTTGGGCGGCCGCACGCTGGCGCTCGCTCTCGACGTCACCTCCGAGCAGGCGGTGGACGACGGGGTCCGGCGCACGATCGAGACCTTGGGCGGCCTGGATATCCTGGTAAGCAACGCGGGCGTCCAACACATCGCCCCGCTGCACGAACTCGCGTACAGCGATTGGCGCCGTCTGATCGCGGTGCACCTCGACGCCGCATTCCTTACCACGCGCGCGGCGCTGCGTCACATGTACGCCGGCTCCACGGGCGGTGCGCTGATCTACATGGGCTCGGTCCATTCCAAGGAGGCTTCACCGCTCAAGGGCCCCTACGTGGCGGCGAAACACGGGCTGCTGGGCCTATGCCGCGTCGTCGCGAAAGAGGGCGCGCCGCACGGCGTGCGGGCGAACGTTATCTGCCCGGGCTTCGTGAGGACGCCCCTCGTCGACCGCCAAATTCCCCAGCAGGCGGCGGCGCTCGGCCTCTCGGAAGCGGACGTTATCGCGAAGGTCATGCTCAAAGAGACGATCGACGGTGAGTTCACCAGCGCCCAGGACGTCGCGGACGTGGCGGTATTCCTGGCAGCCTTTCCGAGCCTCGCGCTTTCGGGCCAGTCCGTCGTCGTCAGCCACGGGTGGCACATGGAGTAATCGCCCTCGTAGGTGCGAGGCTCCGCAATCCGGTATCTTCATTCCCGGTAACCTAGGTATCTTCGTCGCCGGGCCGCGACACCGCGGCCGGCGGTTCACCACTGCGTTTCGTTAGGAGATAGCTACCATGCGTCTTACATCGGTTTTATCGTTCGTATGCGCGGGCGCGATCCTCGCAGGTCCCCTCTCGTTTGCGACGCCCGCCCGTGCCGCCGGCGCCGCCCCGATTAAAATTGCCGTCATTACGGACATGAGCGGCGTCTACTCCGCGCTCTCCGGCCAAGGCGCCGTCGAAGCCACCAAGATGGCGGTCGAAGATTTCGGCGGCAAGGTGTTGGGGCGCCCGATCGTGGTCGATGCCGTCGATCACCGCAATCAAGCCGCTCTAGCGGCGAGCAAGGCCCGTGAAGAGTTCGACTCGGGTGCCGATCTCGCGCTCGACCTGACCAACTCCGCCACCGCAATCGCGGTCGCCAGCGTGGCTAAAGAGAAACATAAACTCGCGATCGTCACCGGCGCCGGAAGCACCGATCTCACCGGCATCGATTGCAACAAATACACCTATCAGTACGCGTACGATACGTATGCGCTGGCCCACGGCACGGGCGCCTCGGTGGCCAAAGCCGGATTCAAGACATGGTACGGCATCGTGCCCGACTACGCGTTCGGCAAGTCGATGCTCAAAGATTTCGGCGACGCGATCGCGCCCTACGGCGGCAAGTTTATCCACGCAGATCTCATGCCGCTCGGAACCACTGATTTTTCGTCCTACATGCTGGCCGCCAAGAACGCACACCCGCAAGTGCTCGCGTTGCTCAACGCCGGTGCGGATACCGTCAACAGCATGAAGGCGGCGAAGCAATTCGGCTTGGATAAACAGATGAAAATCGTCGTCGGCTTACTCTTCCTCTCGGATGTGGACGCGCTGCCCGACGTTTTCGCCGGTTCCAGAATCACGACGTCGTGGTACTGGGACATGGACAACGCTTCTCGCGCTTGGGCGAATCGCTACGCGGCTCGCATGCACGGGTTGCGCCCGACCGATATCCAGGCCGCCGACTACTCCGCGACGATGCAGTGGCTCCGCGCGGTCAAGGCGACCGGCACCACGAACGCCGACAAGATCGTCGCGTATCTCGACGGGCGCAAATTCAACGACTTCTACGCGCACCACGGCCAATGGCGCGCCCGCGACCATCGCGTCCTTCACGACATGTACGTCGTCGACGTGCTGCCCAAATCCGAAGTAAAGGTCCCGCACGCCTGGTTTAAGGTTGTCGACACGATCCCGGCGGATAAGGCGTTCCGCCCTGCATCGCAATCGGCGTGTCCGAAGACCTGGTAGGCGCGTGAGCGTCGACTACGCGACGGCGCAGCTCTTCAACGGCCTGGCAAGCGGCGCGTTCTACGCGCTGCTTGCCCTCGGGCTATCGGTCATTTTCGGGATGCTGCGCGTAATCAATTTCGCTCACGGAGCCCTCTTCATGCTGGGCGCGTTCGCCACGTATTACGGGGCGGAGGCGTTTCACGTCCCTTTCGATGCGGCCCTGATCGTCGCGCCGCTGGCGGTTGGACTCTTCGGCATGGCGATCGAAGTGACGATCTTACGTCGTCTGCGCCGCTTGGACCCGGTGTACGGGCTGCTGATGACGTTCGCCCTCACGCTGATCATCGTCAACGTCGTGCGCCTGATGGCCGGCCCGCTGGGGTCTCCGTATTCCGCTCCCGATGCGCTCTCCGGCGCTACGAACCTAGGCTTTACGCTCTATCCCACCTATAGACTCTTCGTCATCGCGGTCTCCGTGACGATTTCGGTGCTCGTGTGGTGGTTCGTCGAACGTAGCACGCTCGGCGCGCGCGTTCGCGCCGCAACCGAGAACCCGGTTCTGGCGCGCGCGTTCGGGATCGATACCAACCTGTTGATCACGCTGACGTTCGGCGTGGGCGCAGGGATCGCGGCGCTCGCCGGCGTGCTGGCCGCTCCGACCACCAACGTCGCCCCGTCGATGGGCGACGCCATCATTATTTATACGTTCGCGATCGTCGTCATCGGCGGGCTCGGTTCGATTACGGGATCGATCGTGGCCGGTTTTGCGCTGGGGCTTCTGCAGGCGATCGGGTCGGTCTATTATCCGCCGATCTCCACCACGCTGATCTTCATCGTGATGGTGCTCGTCATCATCGTTCGCCCCGCCGGCTTATTTGGGAAACCCGAGGAGTTTCGGTGACGGTCCGCTTCAAGATGCTGTTGGCCGTCATGGCCGTGGCGGCGCTCATCCTGCCCAAACTCGTCTATCCGATCGTGGCGATCGACGTGCTTTGCTTTGGGTTATTTGCGATCGGCGTCGATCTGCTTTTCGGCTTCGGCGGTTTGCTCTCGTTCGGACAGGCCTTGTTTTGGGGCGGCTCCGGATATCTTGCGATCAACGTCGTCCACCATTTTCACGGCAACCTCGCACTGGCGATCGCCGCCGCCACCGTTTTCTCGCTCGTCCTAGGAGCGGCTGCCGGTGGCATTTGCGTGCGCAGGGGAGGCATCTACTTTGCGATGATCACGCTCGGGATCGCGCAAATCGGCTACTTTCTGGCCATCCAGCTCACGGACTGGACGGGCGGCGAAAACGGGCTGCAGATCGGCTCGCGAGGAACGCTCTTCGGTTTCTCGCTCGAAAACGACACCGCATTTTACTTCGTTACGCTGGCGATCGTCGCGGCCTGCGTCTTCCTGGTCCTGCGCGTGCTCGATTCACCGTTCGGCGCCGTATTGCAGGCCATTCGAGAGAACGAGCCGCGGGCGACGGCGCTGGGATATCGCGTCAATCGTTTCAAACACGCGCTCTTCATTATGTCCGCGACGCTGACCGGACTAGCCGGAGCCTTGTATTCGCTCGGTAACCATTTGGCCGGTTTGGAAATGCTCGATTGGCACACGTCGGGCGCGGCGGTCATGATGGCGATCCTAGGTGGAAGCGCGACGGTGCTCGGGCCGATGCTCGGGGCCGCGCTATACGAAGGCCTTGAGTACTTCATCTCCAAGACGCCGTTCACGGCGGGTACCGATGTGATTATCGGAGTCATCTTCGCGCTCTGCGTGCTCTCCTTCCGTCGCGGGATCGCGGGCGAACTGCTCGCGCGCCGATGGCGCAAGACTTCGACGTAGTCGTCGAGCGCGG
>DAHUXY010000209.1 GCA_027315505.1 Vulcanimicrobiota bacterium
TCCAGAGAACGTGCCAGTCGAAAGGTCCTGTTTTGTGTTAAGACTCGGAAAAAACGCAGCGTGCAACGTGCATTTATGTAAACGTTTAGTCCGTAATACCTAAAGATTGCGCAAAAACCAGCCGCTCCGGCAACGCTGCTACGGTCTTCGCCAATCGCTATTTCATGACGGGCATCGTGAATTGCGAGCCGGCGCCTTTGCCTTTGGGCCAGCGTTCGGTGGTCGTCTTGATGCGGGTATAAAAGCGGACGCCCTCGGGACCGTGGATCGCATGATCCCCAAAGATCGAACGCTTCCATCCGCCGAAACTATGGAACGCCATCGGCACCGGAATCGGGATATTTACGCCGACCATGCCCACCTGCACCGCGTGAACGAATTCGCGCGCGGCCCCGCCGTCGCGGGTAAAAACGGCGACCCCGTTGCCGAATTCGTGATCGTTGCAGAGCGCGATCGCTTCCGCGAACGTTTCGACGCGTACCACGCACAGCACGGGGCCGAAGATTTCTTCCTTATAGATGCGCATCGACGGCGTGACGCGATCGAAGAGGCAGCCGCCCAGAAAGAATCCATCGGGCGAGACGCCGTTGCGGTAAGCCCTGCCGTCGACCACGAGCTCCGCGCCTTCCGCGACGCCGAGGTCCACGTACGAACGCACGCGCGCGAGGTGTTCGCCGGTTACCAGCGGGCCCATCTCCACGTCCTTCGCATCGCCGGGGCCGATGTGCAGGGCGCGCACGCGTTCCGCAAGCCTTGCAACCAGCGGGTCCGCGATCTCGCCGACTGCGACCGCGACGCTAATCGCCATGCAACGTTCGCCGGCGGAGCCGTAGCCCGCGCCGACGAGCGCGTCAACGGTTGCATCCAAGTCCGCGTCGGGAAGTGCGACGAGATGATTCTTGGCACCGCCCAGCGCTTGAACGCGCTTGCCCGCATTCGTACCGCTCCGATAGATCGACTCCGCGACCGGCGTCGAACCGACAAAGCTGATCGCCGCAACGTCGGGATGGCTGACGAGGCGCTCGACCGCCAAACGATCGCCGTTCAGAACGTTAAAGACGCCGTCGGGCAGGCCGGCTTGCGTCAGAAGCTTGGCGAGCTCGAGCGCGAGCGACGGATCCTTCTCCGAGGGCTTGAGAACGAACGTGTTGCCGCACGCGATGGCGACCGGAAACATCCACATCGGTACCATCGCGGGAAAATTAAACGGCGTAATGCCGACGCATACGCCGAGAGGTTGCCTCATCGACCAGCTATCGATATCGCGACCGACCTGCTCGGTGAGCTCGCCTTTGAGCAGCGACGGTATGCCGGTTGCGAATTCTACGACTTCGATACCGCGCTGTAACTCGCCGCGCGCGTCGTCGAGCGTTTTGCCGTGTTCTGAGGTGATGATGGCGCTCAGCCGGCCGGCGTCGCGCATCAGCAGTTCGCGAAAGGCATACATCACCGCGGCGCGGCGCGGGGGCGGCGTCTGCGACCACGCCGGATATGCTCGCTTCGCCGCGGCCACGGCGGCATCGGCTTCGGCCGCCGATGCCAACGCCACATGCGCCGCCACCACACCGCGCGCCGGGTCGTACACGTCCGCGAAGCGCCCGGATGCGCCGGCCACCGGCGCGCCGTCGATTGAATGCCCCAGTTCGCGTACCGCCAGGAGACTGTGCTTGGTTGAATTCGTCATCGGATTTCCTCGCCGGCCGCGCTACGTGCGAGGACCGCGGTAACGGCCTCGCGGGCAGTCGTCAATTGTTCGCGCATCGCGCGTTCGGCCATATCGGGGTCGCCGCCGGCGATCGCGGCCACGATCTCGCGGGCGTGTTCGTAGGACGCTTGCATGCGCCCGGGCTGGAGAACGGCGATGCGCCGCAGGCGCCGAACCGGGCCGGAGAGCGCTTCGTACGAACGGCGCAGCGTCGCATTCCCGGTCAGGTCCATCATGACGTCGTAAAAGCGGTCGAGTTCGGCGGTGAACGCGTCGTTTTTGCCGCGCTCGGCGCACGCGCGTAAGGCCGCTAAACGCTCCTCCAGGCGAGCCTTGCCGACGCCGGTCAGCCGGCTGGTTGCCAGACGCGCGGCCTGGGTCTCCAGAGCTTCGCGCGTTTCGTAGATCTCCATGACGTCGCGGTCGTCGATATCGCGCACGTATGCGCCCGCTCGGGCGACCGTGATCACGAGCCCTTCGCGCTCCAGCTGCGCCAGTGCCTCGCGAGCCGGCGTTCGGCTAACGCCGAACTGCTCGCCGATCTGCGCCTCGGAGAGGCGGGTCCCGGGCGCCAGCCGTCCGGAGACGATGGCTTCCCGCAATGCCGGGACCACGCGCGAAGCCGAGAGCGACTCGCCGTGTCGAGGCCGAGCCGCTGCGAGATTCATCGCATCCTCAGGAGGAATCGCATTATGCATACCGCGTATTTCTTGTATACAGTGTCTACAACCTCTCGCACAAGCCCCGCATCGCCCGCTTCCGGCCGGGCCGGAACGGTCCACGTCGAGCGTGCCGGCGATGTCTTGACCATCACCTTGGACGGGCCGCGCGGTAATGAGATTACCCCGTCGATGTTCGAGACCATTCTAAAAACGCTCGCCGAAGAAGCCCTCAATCCGCTTGCGAAGGTACTCCTTCTGCGGGCCACCGGCGAAGCATTCTGCACCGGCCGCGAACGGAGCGCGCAGAGCTTGGCGGAGATGCGCGTTGAGGCGGAACGCCTCATCGCCCTCAAACGCGCGTTTCGCAACACCCCGCTGATCACGGTCGCGCGCGTCCACGGCGCGGCTTCGGGGTTCGGAATGGGCTTTGCCATTCTCGCCGACTTCGCCATCGTCGCGCAGGACGCGCCGCTGGCATTTCCCGAGATGCGGGCGGGGCTACCGCCGGCTGCGATCATGGCATACCTCGGCGAATTCGCGTTGCCGCGCGACGCATTTCCGCTCATCCTCTTCGGAGAAACCTTCAGCGCCTCGCACGCGAAGGCGATCGGCTTGGTGAACGACGTCGTTCCGATCGCTGAACTCGACGCGGCGGTGAGCGCACTCGTCGATCGCATCCTCCGCATCGACGCCGCGTCGGCACGCGCCTGCAAAGAACTCTTTAGAACGATGCTCCAAGGATCGTTCGAGGCCAATTGCCGTTTGGCAACCGATGCGCTCGCGGTCGCGAGCGCTACCCTGCTGCGCCGGTCGGCCCCGTAGCCGACCTCTTTTTAGGAGAGACCACCATGACGACCGCACCCACCATCGTCAATGCCGGGCCCCGTTTAGACCGGCTGGCAACCTCGCCGCTTCACCGTCGCGTAATGTGGCTCGTCGGCGCCGGGATGTTCTTCGACGGCTTCGACATTTACGTTGCGGCGACGGTTATCAGCGTCCTCATCAAAACCGGCTTCGCCACGCTCGGCGATGCCGCGCTCTTCGTTTCGCTCACCTTCCTGGGCACGATGGTCGGATCCATCGTCACCGGTTTCCTGGGCGATAAGTACGGGCGTAGATTCACCTATCAAGCGAATCTGGTCATCTTCGGGTTGGCCGCGCTCGGCGCGGCTCTTGCGCCGTCGATTCTGTGGCTCGTCGCCATGCGTTTTATCATGGGCATCGGTTTGGGTGCGGAGAACGTCGTGGGCTACTCCACGATGACGGAATTCGCGCCGGCGGCCCGTCGCGGAAAGTGGCTCGGCCTCATCGCGGTGTTCGTCGTGAGCGGTCTTCCGGTAACGGCGCTGCTGGGTTCCTGGATCATTCCGCACTTCGGCTGGCGGCCGATGTTCGTCATCGGCGGCATCGGAGCGCTCGTCATTTGGTACCTACGCAAGCAGTTGCCCGAATCGCCGCGCTGGCTTGAGAGCGTTGGACGCACCGCCGAGGCCGAAGCCATCGTCGAGCGTTTCGAGGCATCATCGCGCGCGGTTGCGCCGCTCGCTCCGGTACGCCCGGCGCCCGCACCGGCCACGCACGTTCCGCTCTCGGCCCTGTTCGGCCGCACGCTACTGCCGCGCACCATCGTCGCATTGGTAACGCTCTTCACGATCAATGCTTGGCTCTACGGATTCATTACTTGGATCCCGACGTTCTTTGTGAAAGAAGGCCTGAGCATCGCCACCTCGTTCGGCTTCGCGCTCACCATGTCGATCGGCGCGCCGATCGGGGCGCTCATCGGTGCATATACGTCCGATTCGTGGGGGCGCAAGAAGACGATCGTTTCGGCATCGGCGCTTTCGATCGTGTTCGCCTCGATTTATCCGTTCGTTCACGACCCCATTTTGCTACCATTGGTCGGCTTTTGCCTCACCGTACCGATCTACGTATTGGTCGCGCTCCTCTTCGGTATCTACATTCCGGAGCTCTTCCCAACAGAAATTCGGTTACGCGCGAGCGGCATCACCAACACGTTCGGTCGCGCTGCCGCAGTGATCGTACCGTCGATCGTGGTGATGCTCTTCACGCGCAACGGCGTGGCCGGCGTCTTAGCCTTTATGGTCGCGTTATTGATCGTACAAATCGTCGTCGTCGCAACGCTTGGGATCGAACCGAGCAAACGCGGGCTCGAGGAGATCGACGCGATTCCGGCTCGCAACGCGTCCGAACCGGTCGCGTTTCAGGCGGGAGCCTAAAGCCATGCTGGTAGAACCGGCGTTTCGCAATCGTAGCGTCTTGAATGCGGTCGCCGGGAAGCTGCACGCCCCGCTCCTGATCGACGGCTCGTGGACGCAAGCCTCAAACGGCGCGACGCTGGAAGTCCGTAATCCCGCTAACGGCGAGGTTCTCGGCACGCTGGCGGCGGCAACGGCGCAGGACGTCGATCGCGCGGTGTGCGCCGCATCGCGGGCATTCGAAGGTGGCGCGTGGAGAGACGCGCCACCTCGCGAACGAGCGCGCGTGTTGAACCGCTTCGCCGACTTGTTCGAAGCCGAACTCGAGGCGTTTTATACGCTCGAAACGCGCAACAACGGCCGGCCGATCTCCGAAACTCGCGCGCAGATCGGCCGTCTTCCATACTTCTACCGCTATAATGCCGCGTTGGCGCTCACGCAGCGGAGCGCCGTCATTCCGATCGAAGGCCCATACCTTCACTACACGCAGCGCGTCCCGCTGGGCGTGGCCGCGCTCATGCCGTCGTTCAACCACCCGCTCATGATCCTCACCAAGAGCCTGGCGCCGGCCCTTGCAACGGGCAACAGCGTGGTCATCAAGCCCTCCGAACAAACCCCGTACACCACGGTTCGCCTTGTGGAATTACTCCTCGAAGCCGGGGTGCCGCCGGGCGTCGTGCAACTCGTGAACGGCACCGGCATCGAAACCGGCGCCGCACTTGCCGCGCACCCGGGAGTCAATAAAATCGTCTTCACCGGCGGGACCGACGTCGGACGCTCGATCGGCGCGGCGGCGGCACAGAATTTCGCTCTCACGACGCTCGAACTCGGCGGCAAAGGCGCGGTCATCATCTTCGACGACATGCCGCTAGAGCGCGCCGTCAACGGTGCCGCGTTCTCCGCCTTCATCGGTGCGGGCCAAACCTGTGTTTGCGGGGCCCGGATTCTCGTTCAACGCTCGATGTACGACCGTTTTCTGGCCGCATTCGGCGAAAAGGCACGCGCGATTCGCGTCGGCGACCCGGCCGATCCGCGCACCCAACTCGGGCCGGTCATATCGGAGCGTTCGCGCACGCGCATCCTTGCGATGCTCGAGCGAGCAAAACAGAACGGCGCGAAGGTCCTGGTTGGAGGCGGAGTGCCGGCAAACGCCGATCCGCAGGGCTTCTTCCTCGAACCGACCGCACTCTACGACGTCGATCCAGCCTCGGAGATCGCGCAGGAAGAAGTCTTCGGCCCCTTCACCGTCGTCATACCGTTCGACGACGAAGCCGATGCGCTACGCATCGCGAACGGCACCCGTTTCGGCCTAGCTGCAGGCATCTGGACGAACGACATCGCGCGAGCGCACCGCGTTGCCTCGAAACTCATCTTCGGGATGGTCTGGATCAACGATCACCACCGGTTAGACCCGGCTTCTCCTTGGGGCGGCTTCAAAGATAGCGGCGTCGGCCGCGAAACCGGAACCGAATCGTTCGACGCCTTCACCGAACCGCGCGCCGTCACGGTCAACACCTCCGGCTCGAACGCCGACTGGTACGGCCCGGAAACCCCGCAGCGACTGAACTAGCGTCTATGGGCCGCGTTGTGGTGCTGCTGAATGAGGTGGCCGCAGTGAGCGTAATGAGC